>CAYNXU010000361.1:0-1526 GCA_964401225.1 uncultured Nitrosomonas sp. | reverse complement strand
GGTAAACCGCTCATCACCCTACTCGTCAAGCGATGCTCCTACGTGGACGACTTCAGCGGTGAACGTTATCGGGGCATCGCGTCTAATTATCTGTGCGACCGGAAAGTGGGCGATGTCATTAGTCTTACCGGACCGTATAACTTACCGTTTGTGGTGCCGCAAGACACAAGCGCAAACCTGATCCTTATCGGTATGGGCACGGGCATTGCCCCGTTCCGGGCTTTCGTGAAGCACATCTACAAAAATGTGCAAGACTGGCAAGGTAAAATCCGCCTGTTCTACGGTGCCCGCAGCGGATTGGAGTTGCTCTATCTGAACGATAAAGACGGCGACCTGATCCAATACTATGACCAGGCAACGTTTGAAGCTTTTCACGCGCTGAGCCCGCGCCCGCACATGAACGACCCGATTGCCTTGGATACGGCCATAGAGAGCCGGGCGGCAGATATTGTCGAAATGCTGTCGCATACCAATACCTATATTTACGTGGCCGGTTACGAAAAAATCCGGGAGATGCTGGACAAAGCGTTTTCCAACATCCTGGGGTCCAAAGAAAAATGGGAGACTCGCAAGGCTGAGCTTATCGCCGGTAATAAATGGGCAGAGATTATTTATTGAAGATTAGGCGAATATATTAGTCCAAGGATATTCATTGCACTTCAAAATTTGGCATTCCTACCTTTTTCCGCTGTGAGGCTAGGTGAAGGATGATAAAAAAACGAAATCTGAATACGATGAGTAGATTTCTTAAGCATTCATAAAGCCGATCGATCCTCAACAATGATGATTCTTATCACAGTGGCAGCATTGGGCTGTTTGACGCTTGTGCTCGCCATCATGCTCATTCTGGCCAACAAGAAACTGCAGGTATCCGAAGATCCCCGCATTGATGCCGTCGAGGAGATGTTGCCTCATGTCAACTGCGGTGCTTGCGGCTATCCTGGATGCCGCCAGTTTGCGGAAGCATTGGTCGCAGGCAAAGCACTGCCCGGCAAGTGTTCTGTCAGCTCGGAGGAGGGCCGCGTTGCTATTGCCAGATTTCTCGGCGTCGCACTCGGCGCTGAAGAAAAGCGAGTTGCCCGGCTGGCCTGTGCCGGGGGCACCAATGTTGCCCAGAACCGTGCCAGATACCATGGCATCAAATCCTGTCAGGCGGCTTCGCTTGTTTCAGGCGGTGGAAAAGGGTGTTTCTGGGGCTGTCTGGGTTATGGTGATTGCGAGGCAGTGTGCGATTTTGATGCCATCACCATGAATGCTTATGACCTGCCGGTGGTGGACGTAGACAAATGCACCGCCTGTGGTGACTGCGTGGAAGTCTGTCCCAAGGATTTGTTCTCATTGCACCCCATTAGTCATCGACTCTGGGTCAACTGCAAAAACTTAGAGCAGGGGGAGGCGGTTCTGGAAGAATGCCAGGTAGCTTGCACAGCCTGCGGCAAATGCGCCATGGATGCACCGGATAATTTGATCACGATGGTCAACAATTTGCCCGTCGTTGATTATTCGAAGAACCATCATACCCAAGT
>CAYNXU010000360.1:0-1558 GCA_964401225.1 uncultured Nitrosomonas sp. | reverse complement strand
TTGCAAGCTCGTGGCCGTTATCAGCAATGCGCCTAACCATACCTGCATAACGTTTCGCTATCCAGCCAAGCGTAAAAAAAGTCGCTTTCACCTGCTTCTCATCCAATAACATAAGAATACGGTCAACATTTCTCTCTACCCTACATGGCAAACTCTCCCAGGCTTCCCGCGGGATATGAGAAGCAAATGCAGATACTTGAAAATAATCCTCCACATCAATCGTCATGGCATTACGTATCATTACAATTTGCTATCCTACAAAATTAGGAATTAATATTGAGGGCATCTCTAAAAATCCACATTTGCGAGCACCCGCTTCGCGGGTTGCCTGCTTACCCCGTTTCGTCACAACACTTTGTTACTCACAAAAAATGTTTCCTTACATATCAAATATATGCTGCGTCACCATTTTTTGTTCGTGCCTCGTTTTGTTTAGAACTTTGAATTTTTAGAGGTGCCCTTGAAAAAACTTTCAGCTATAAACTGAGTACCAAGCAGCCGGGCGGCTTTGCATACTTTAAACTATACATTGGGGTAATTAGGTTCATCTGATCCATCACTCGTCACAGCCGGCAAATCGAATTCTTGCTGAATATCACGAATTACCTCATCAATTTCAGCGCTACCTAGCGTGTGTAATTCCTCCAGACACCCCATGATCAATAAGCGATCACAAAGTGTATTGATTTTGCGAGGAATGCCTCCTGTGAAACTATAGATCGCACCAAAAATATCATCCTGCAGCAAAGGATCACCAGACCAACCTGCCGTAGTCAGACGATGCTCAATATAAAATCTGGTTTCAGCAGCATCTAAGGGGCCTAAATGATAAGTTGCAATCACTCTTTGACGTAATTGCTGCATACTATTACCAAGCAAAATTTTCCTGAATTCAGGTTGTCCTAGCAAAAATGTTTGTAATAAAAGCTTATCATCTGTTTGAATATTTGACAGCATTCTTAGCTCTTCAAGCGCGCTCGGTGAGAGATTCTGCGCTTCATCTACTAACAGCAATACTCTCTTTCCTTGCTCATCTGATTGCCTAAAGAATTGCTCTAATTCAAGTAAAAGGGTTGCTTTGGTAGCATTCAAATGGGGCAAGCCATACGCCGCTGCAACCATTCGCAAGATATCGTCTGAATCCAGATGTGTATTTACCAATTGTGCGGCAATAAATTTATCTTTTTCCAATCTCTGAAACAAATGACGCATTAAAGTCGTTTTACCCGCCCCGATTTCGCCTGTAACGATGATAAAACCATCTTCTTGCGACAGCCCATATTCAAGATAGGCCATAGCGCGCTTATGCCCTTTACTACTAAAAAAGAAATTCGGGTCGGGCTTCAGTTGAAATGGCTTAATCTTAAGGCCGTAGTAAGATAAATACATATAATTTAAATTTATTTTATTCTAATGGTTAGAAATTCATGTTCAATGAGGCTGCAATGGTATTTGAAGTGAAATCACTGTTGCTCCGGTCAGAGCTACGCCAATTATAAAAATAACTAAGATTTCCGTGTAAATTAGATGTAAATCGCCTATTCAAATTAAACATTAT
>CAYNXU010000359.1:0-1586 GCA_964401225.1 uncultured Nitrosomonas sp. | reverse complement strand
AATTATTGGCGTGCCATTATTCTATTTGGACGTAATTCAGCTTCATACAAATTCGCTCTTGCAAAAGCACTTTTCGATTTTCATTCAATGGGAAAAACACAAATTACCCTTGAAGAGCTCGCCGTACCCTACGCTGCTCACCTTTGTGAACATCTAAAAGAACACCCCAAGCAAGGCACAAGCGAGCAGAGTACATTTCTAGACAAGCTCCGCGCATATAATCAGGGTGATATCGAGAAGGATGAAATGATTTCTCATACTTTGCGCTATGGTTTCGTTAACGTACTTGATGCTTTCCATAACGTTCACGGAACAGAGATTGGAATTCGTTTTTTTATTGATGAGCGTAGCCAGAAAAATGCAATTCAATTAACTGATGGTTTTATGCGCCTAGGGGAACAACAGCAATTTGCCAATCTAGCACATGAAACTGAGTCACGCTGGCGTCTGGTTGAATCCGCATGGAAAAATAATTTGTCCCGCAATCTAATGCTTGTCGAATATGAAGAAGCAAGTAGCTCACTAATGGGTGTCACTGCCATACGACGCACCACTGTTACATCAGCGCGACCCGCATTGAATGGTTACCAAAAAGGCCGATGTTTTTATTGTTTCCGTGAAATCTCTGTAGTTCTCGGTAGTGACGATATAGCCGAAGTTGATCACTTCTTCCCGCATAAACTAAAGGAGTGTGATAGCCGCAAACCTGTTGATGGCATAGCAAATTTGGTTCTGGCTTGCCAGGAATGCAATCGGGGCGAGAAAGGCAAGTTTGACAGGCTTCCATCCATTGAATTGCTGGAACGCCTTTTTAATCGCAACGAATATCTGATCACATCGCACCACCCACTAAGAGAAACACTTATTTCCCAGACAGGAAACACAACTGAGAAACGCCAAGCTTACTTGCAAGATGCATACAATTGCTCAACCCTTCATGTTGGAGCAGGCGGGCGCAAATGGCAGCCTAAGCAACAAGGAGTGGCAATTTTTTAAAAATGATATTTGTCCACTCCATTCTCCTATCCTCTTCGAGATCTATTTCACTATGCAATAACATGGCTCCCGATCGGACAAACATGGAAATCAACTTATCAACCTCAATAGAATTATAGAGTTTGCCGTTTTCACGGTGATCTTTGCTGTTTGTTCCACGGAAAGAAATAATTAGCACGCCACCCGCAGTAATAATACGTACTAGATTTGTTACTGCACAAGCAATCTGATTATCCGGCAAATGCATGATGACCGCGGAACATAACACATTGGCGAAGGAGGCATCTGCCTGTTTCTCTAATTGTGGCAGGCCATCATGGACAAAATGAATATACGGGTAATTTCCTTTTGCCTGCTGCAGCATTCCCTCGGAAGCATCCATTCCTATAACCGGATACCCTTGCCCGAACAACCATGCACTATCACGCCCAATGCCGCAGCCAACATCAGCACAAACCCCATCTTTAATAAAGAATTGATTGATAAGTTGATAAATACGGGTTGGTACTAGTGTTTTGTGCTGTGCAGCAATTAGCTCAGCAGAACTGTCATAAACTGAAATCGTTTGTAGGTCCATAATTTCTAATCAT
>CAYNXU010000358.1:0-1639 GCA_964401225.1 uncultured Nitrosomonas sp. | reverse complement strand
CATTTAGTAATTGTGCAGCTCGCGATCGCGCACCATAACCATCGATGGCTTCATAACGATGCTGAGCTTCGAACCAATCAGTATCGTGATCTTCCTGCGCTAATATTTTTTCTAGTTGCCGCAACTCGGCATCCCCATCCAGCACGAATTCCAATGCGGATTGATGAGAATTGATAATCTCCTGTTCGACAAACGCAATCGTTTTACCGGTCTGCAGCGCAATTTCACCCTGATCAGGCTGAATTTCTCCACGTATCAGTCGAAACAATGTCGATTTTCCACAGCCATTTTTGCCAACCAGACCAACGCGCTGATTAGCAAATACCTGCAAATTGACATCCTGCAGAAGCGGTACGCCATTCTGTAAATAAGTAAGGTGCTGAATATTAAGCATGAAGGATAATCACGTCTGTTATTTTAGACGTAGCAATAAAACCCCAAGAGGCTGTCCGAGAATAGCGATCGTAGCGAGGATGAAGCTGGCAGAGTTGGATTTTTCGATCATTTGAGGCGAATAGTGATTCTATTTAACGAAAAGGATCGGGAAATCCGGCCTGGTAGGTTCGTCCGTAGTAGATCAGCCTGTTTTTGGATAGCCTCCCAGGATAACCTGTTGCATGAGAAATCAAGGATAATGATCATTATTCAGATTATAAATACTTGATGTTTAAAATAATAATTTACCTATTTATGTATTCATGATGAAGAATTTTCTTGACAACACAAAATAATCCACATTCTCTTTTGGCAACAATCTGATGCCGACCAAATCCGCAAAAATACACACGTGAATATTATATCTTATTGATTGTAAATAATAATCTATAAGTTTAAAATTTAATCAAATCAAAAAATATGATTACAAACAACGATCTTAGCGTGGCTATATACAAATTACCCACAAACTTATCCACAGAAATTGTGGACAAATCATCTGCATGTATCAAAACTACGACCTAACCGAAAGTAATACCCTCAACACGAACCAAAAAATCAGTCATTTTTCAAAATGACTGATTTATCATGATGTTAACTTTTAGCTGCACAGATCAGCGCATGGCTGAGGCTACCATCCTACCGGTTGCCATACTTTGATCATCCATTTTCTTATCCATATACTCGGGCACCCATTTCGCCAAAGCCAGCTTGACTTCCTCATCACTTAGTGCGGGTTGCTCAGCAAACCAATCCATCAATGATGTGAGCCATTGTTCATCAACCTGATAAGACAGTGTGATGCGCAGTTTTTCGTGTTGTGTCGGCAAAGTGCTTTCATTCCCCATTACTAGTTCTTCGTGCAGCTTTTCTCCCGGACGCAAACCAGTATAAACAATCTTGATATCTTCTTCATTCAAACCAGATAGCTGAATCAGATCCTTGGCGAGATCCACAATCTTGACGGGATCACCCATGTCCATGACAAAAATTTCTCCTCCACCCTTCGCCCCCCCCATTGATCCGGCCTGTAAAACCAACTGCGCAGCTTCCTGGATAGACATAAAATAGCGGGAAATTTCAGGATGCGTCACGGTAATAGGGCCTCCTTTTGCGATTTGTTCCCTGAATTTAGGAATGACACTACCGGTACTTCCCAACACATTACCGAAACGCACAATGACAAAACAAGTTTTGGATAAAA
>CAYNXU010000357.1:0-1639 GCA_964401225.1 uncultured Nitrosomonas sp. | reverse complement strand
CCTTTGCTGCTGTGGAAAGTCAACAGTTTGACCGTATCCTGCTGCTCGCTAAATTGAATATCATTTTTACAGCTAGAGGGAATGCCTGCGGTCACCAGGGCATTTTTAACGGTTTTGCCTACGGGATGCCAGTTTCGATAAAGAATGGCCATATCTTTCCAGGGTGTGCCATCTTTGTGGGCGGCCTTCAATTGTTCAGCAATGTATCTTGCTTGTTCCTTGAGGCTAGGTAATTTGATCAGCAAAGGCTTGGGGCCATGGCGCCCGGCAGGAATGGGCAGCAGACGTGGCGCGCTGTCTTCGTCAGTTTCATTGGGCGTGAGCAGGTGATGGGCAAATCGGCCCGCAAATTCGAGAATCTCATGGGTATTGCGGTAATTGAGCTTGAGGATAGTGGTGCGTCCTTGTGCCTGGACACCGACACGCTTGAAGCTGAAGTTGCGTTTCTCCGCGGCATGATAAATCGACTGCACATCATCATAGAGAACCAGCAGCGAATTCGTGCGCGGGTCGACCATTTGCACGACCAGTTTGAGCCATTCCGGACGAAAATCATGGCCTTCGTCGATCAATACCGCTTCGTATTGTCCAGCAGGAATCAGTTTGCTATCCACTGCGCCGATGATTCGACTCACCATATCATCCCAATAACCTTTGCGTTTGGCATTGCCTTCGGGTAAGCCTATGTTATAGGCCGTGAGCTGACGGGAACACCAGGCATGAAAGGTATGCACGTTGACTTTGTCGGCGATACCTTTTTGTCGTATCCAGTGCTGGAGGCGTTTGGCGAGCACGCTGTTGTAACAAAGAATCAGAATCGGCTTGGTGCAGGCCTGGGCAAGATATTTTGCGCGGTAACCCAATATCAGTGTCTTGCCAGAACCTGCCACGCCATGGATGACCCGATGACCTTCACCGAGACTGCGTGCAAGTTGTTCCTGCTGCAAATCCATGACCTGCAAAATATTTGGCAGTTCGACAGAGGGGGGTGCTGCATGATCAAACAGTTCGCCCTGTTTAGCCGGGATCCGTATTTCCGGAAATAGATGCCAGCGAATGCGGTCAATTTGCGGCAGGCTAAGGCTGCCATAGCCGCCCAAAGTAAACATATCCCACAGCCGTTTCTGGAATGTTTCCATGTCGACTGATTCGATCATTTCATCCTGACATATGACGCGATGGGGTTCCAGGACTTCTCTTAAATCCGTGCTGTCAAACTGCTTGCGGCTGATATGGGTGAACACTACTCCATACGACCATGGGAAAAGGAGTTGGCCCCGCAGCTTGCCACTGCTAAAAACGAGTTGAGAATCTTTCTGGAGACTATTTGCCACTGCGTGAGCGTATTGGCGAGCTTGTTCAAGCGGATTGGGCAGTTGTTTCACCCCGTTGAGCGTAAGCAAAGTCACCCTTGCTTTGTTGATGGATTGGAGCGTATTCAATTTCCAATCCTTGACTTCCAGAATCAGCAAGCCTCGCCTTGGGTGCAGCACTATGAAATCTGGATGTCTCATCGACTGACCGATGGGCACGTCATACCAACACAAATAATCATCTTCCAATTTCGCTTCCAGACGCTGAGCAAAGCGTCTTTCACCGGGAGTCATGCGGGAAATGCAAGTGGAGTAGCTGGGAATTA
>CAYNXU010000356.1:0-1651 GCA_964401225.1 uncultured Nitrosomonas sp. | reverse complement strand
CCAAAGCAACGGCAACCGGATAAGGCTGGCCCGGATTGACTAGGCAGAACTCACGATAATCCAATGCTCCCCCGCGGTGCGCAAGCCAACGCATGATCAATTTATTCGGAGCAATCACTTGCTGCCGGTAAATGCCAAGATTCTGCCGTAATTTATGTGGACCACGCGTGACTGTTAGCCCCCAGGTGATCAAAGGGGCGACATCTCCGGGCCAACAGGTCTGGATAGGCAACTTAGCCAGATCAATGGCTTGCCCCTCCCATACGATTTCTTGACAAGCAGCGCTGGAAACGACTTTTGGCGCCATATTGAGCACTTGCTTCAATACTGGCAATTTTTCCCAGGCATCCCTTAAACCTTTGGGTGGATCAGGTTCCTTTAGATAAGCCAACAGCTTGCCCACTTCCCGAAGCGCTGTCACAGACGCCTGTCCCATCCCCAACGCCACCCGATCGGGTGTACCGAACAGATTCCCCAGTACCGGAATAGTATGTCCCTTCGGTTTCTCAAACAACACCGCCGGCCCAGCCTTTTTAAGCAACCGGTCGCAAATCTCGGTCATTTCCAGATGAGGATCGATCTCGATTGCCACCCGTTTCAAATCACCCCGGCTCTCCAGTTGCGTGAGGAAATCACGCAGATCGTTATATTTCATTGGTAAACACTTAAATATTTGTTATCAGGTGAGAATCGAGCGCAATACCGAAAAATACCACCGCACCGACCCAGTTATTGTGCAGGAAGGCCTTGAAACACCGAGCCGGGTCACGATCGCGTATCAGGAAGTATTGATAAATCACTAAGCCGACGACCACTGCCAACGCAAGATAATAGGGGACTCCACGCTGCAAAAGCGAACCCACATAAGTCATCATCGCTAAAAAAACAGTATGACACAACATAATGCCTGCAACATCAAAACTTCCCAGGGTGATCGCAGATGTTTTAATACCGATTTTGAGATCATCCGCCCGATCAACCATGGCATATTCGGTATCATAGGCGATGACCCAACACAAATTTGCAATTAACAGCAACCATATGATGGCGGGCAATTCATTTGTCTGCGCAGCAAATGCCATGGGAATACCAAAACTGAATGCAATGCCAAGATAAGCTTGCGGCATGACAAAGAAACGCTTGGTAAAAGGATATGTCCCAGCTAGAAACAATGCACCCACTGAAAGCAATAGCGTTAATTGATTCAATGGCAATATCAGCAAGAATGCACAAAAACTCAATCCCGCTGCCAGCAAAACGGCTTCTTTAGGACTGACCACACCCGTCGCCAGCGGGCGGCTTCTAGTGCGTTCAACATGGGGATCAATACGGCGATCGGCAAAATCATTGATTGCACACCCCGCAGAGCGCATTAACACGGTACCCATAATAAAAATGGCCAGAATCATCAAATCAGGTAAGCCATCGGCTGCTAACCATAATCCCCATAAGGTAGGCCACAACAGCAGCAAAATACCGATGGGTTTATCCAGTCGAATCAATTTTGCGTAGGCAATTAGTTTTTCTTTATTCATTAATTGTTAACTCAAGAATGGCCGGCAAAAATACTTCTGTCACGAGAATGGGTTGCTCATATAAAGTAAACCGTGATCGCCGTGCCCATAAGTTTACTGGATGTGACCGCAACCTC
>CAYNXU010000355.1:0-1705 GCA_964401225.1 uncultured Nitrosomonas sp. | reverse complement strand
TTTTTGTTCTCGCCTCGTCTTGTTTAAAGCTCCGAATTTTTAGAGATGCCCTTAAGAAAGAAGTAACGATATAACTCCCTTGATTTCATTTCGAAGGAATAGCATATCTACTTGTGAAGAAGGAACTACTGCCGAACCAGAGAACATTGTGTCAGACTCGGGCTGCAAACGACTTCGCGCACCATTTATGGTAAACCCTTGTTCATAAAGTAATTCACGTATACGTCGAATCAGCAAAACTTCCTGATGCTGATAATAACGCCGATTTCCTCGACGTTTAACTGATTTCAATTGTGTAAACTCTTGCTCCCAATAGCGCAAAACATGAGGTTTGACCCCACATAGCTCGCTTACTTCACCAATGGTGAAATACCGTTTTGCAGGTATGGGCGGAAAAATATTACTTGGCGTCGTGCTTTCCATGATAGTTCTTCTCTACCATTGTTTTGAGTTTCTGGCTAGCATGAAATGTAACCACACGACGCGCCGATATGGGAATTTCTTCGCCTGTTTTAGGGTTACGTCCTGGACGCTGAGGTTTAGTTCGAAGCTGAAAATTACCAAAGCCAGAAAGCTTGACTCCTTCTCCTTTCTGAAGGGCTACACGTAATTCCTCATAAAAAGATTCCACTACATCTTTAGCCTCACGCTTATTAAGCCCCACATTTTCGAACAACAGATCAGTTAATTCTGCTTTTGTTAACGCCATGTTTATCTCACCTATATGAACAAATTTTAGCTCATAAACAAAAATATAAAGCCTAAAAAAACTCACAGACAATATCAATTAAAATATTGTCTGTACAATTCACACACTTTACTGCTTAAAATTTTTATATCAAAGATTGATCAATGGAACACTTTAAATTCAAGAGAGATGGATACTAATATTGAGATCGATATCAATGAAAAATGCATGTAGGGAAAAACACTTAGGATGCCCCTTAATAACTAGGTTAATAGATAACATCACCCTACTATTACCCACTGTAAGAAACTAACCCCGGAGCTTAGCATTATATTTTGATTCTAATATGCTAATCAATTTTGCTACTGCTTCATCTACTTCCCTGTCAATTAAGGTTTTTTCAGTATCTTGCAATAAAATACGAAAAGCAAGGCTTTTCTTGCCTGGCTCCAGCCCCTTTCCACTATAAATATCAAAAAGGTGAATCTCAGAAATGATAGCCACTTTCTCAGCATACATACTTTCTAGCAACATCTGTACGCTTATATCCTTAGCGACTACGATAGCGATATCACGTCTTACCGGAGGAAATTTAGAAAGTTTCTTAAATTTTGGCAATGACCTTGAAGACAAAGCATCCATTTGCAACTCAAACAATATAGCAGATCTCGGTAAATCATACTTTCTCTTTAAACGAGGATGCAGCTCCCCTAACCACCCCACAATCTTATCACCCATATGAATTTGCGCTGATTTCCCTGGATGCAGCGCTGGATGCAGGGATTTTTCAAATTTTACTGTTTCTGGCCAGAATAAAGATTCCAAATCCTTCTTGACATCATAAAAATCAACATCTCTGGCAGTGAGCCCCCACTGCTCTGGCAATGCATCTCCATAACACAGGCCTGCAATATTATTGGTTTGCTGATAATTTCCCTCATCGTTGGTAAAACAGCATCCAATCTCAAATATTCGAACTCTACTCTGCTTACGATTAAGATTAAATTGTAAGTTAGC
>CAYNXU010000354.1:0-1709 GCA_964401225.1 uncultured Nitrosomonas sp. | reverse complement strand
TTTGTAAACATAGCCCAATCGATGTAATAATTGTGTCATACCGCTTTCGTTGTAAGCGACCTACTACGTTTGCTTGACGTAATCTGCGATTTTTTTGGCAGTGAGATAGGGACTCTCACGCAAATGCTGATCCAGCAACCGCTGCTGTTCCTCTGTAAGCGCAGCGTCGCTACCGCCAGCGTTGTTTATCTGTAAGGCAGTCAAACCATCTTTGCGATATCGCTTGAAGTGAATGCGGACAGTTTCACGGTCAATCAACAGGGTTTGTGCAATCTTTGTAACCGACCATCCTTTGCCTAACAGATAGGACTGCCTTAACCCGATCAGCATAACACTTATCGATGGAATGACGGTGTTCAAACTCTAAATCAGCGTGTTCTTGGTCAATTAGATGATAGCGTGAAGACATGTAACAATTCTATTCCATTCTATTCTTGACATTGGCGCACTAACTTAAACCAAATTTTGATGCAAATGCGGCTGAATCAGCACCCGTATCGGTTTTGGACTAATACTAAATTCCAGTGTACTCCCTGCTTCGATATCACGGTTACGAAAATAGTCACCATCTACCTGTAGCGGGTAAGCAGCTTCATGTAAGGTAAGCGTGATGTTTTTTCCTGAGAAATACCGCAAAGGAAGCCCTGCTGGCTTACGCTGAAGCATTCTCCATATTTTGATCAATTCATGATGGCGCCGTGCTCCGGGAAGAAAACCTATGACAAACTCATTCACAGACGGGTTAGCCGTGGGAACTAATTGTAAATTCCTGGCATAAGCTGGACTGTTAGCAACAATAACATATCCAGATTGATGTTCAACGACTGTTTGCCCATCAACCGTAATCGTCACGATGGGATGATGTAACGAAACCAGTGCGCTTAGTCCGCACCAAACATAAGTCGAATCATTGATCGGCCCTTTTCGTTTACCAATCCGTTTGACGGTTAGAGAATCAAACCCCATGGAAGCCATAATGAAGAAGGGCTTTCGCCCCTGAATACCGTGACCTCCGATCAAACCGTAATACTGCTCCACACATTTACCGTGGGCCAATGCTCGAAGTAAATCCTCAACGTTTGCACTCATGCCATAAGAATGTGCAAACAATGATTCATTACCGCCAGGAACCATATACACTGGCGTCTCTGTTTTGCTGATTATAGGCAGTAGTTTTCTAATTGTTCCATCACCTCCAATCACCACCAACAAATTATGCGCTGCTATATCTGCCACGATACGCAGGTAAGATTTCATCTTTTTCTCCGATTCGCAAACTTGCACAGCAATGCCAAGAATAGAAAGAGATTCTGCAAATTTGTAGGCTAAGACTCTGCTATTTCTCGCACTGGAGATCGGATTAAAAATAATTAATACTTTTTTAGCAGAAAGCGTATCGATAAGAAATTTATCTAGGCAGGATGTAAAATTATTTCTCACCAAAGATAAATCATTACCTGATAAGCTAGCTAGTTGTGTGGTTTTTGTAAGCACTCACGTATGGATATTAATTGAACGCATGCCAGAATACATCAATAACGCTGACATATAGTTCATATTACTAATTAAACCGCTATTTTAAAGATGAGTGGAGGCTTTCCCTCATGTAATAATCACTTTTGAGTTGCCACATTCATCAAGCTATGAAAAATAAACAATTATCTTTACAAAATTATGTATCCATCCAGTTAGCATGAAATATGTCAATA
>CAYNXU010000353.1:0-1712 GCA_964401225.1 uncultured Nitrosomonas sp. | reverse complement strand
CTATGACCAGCAATACGCTAAAAACTGACAAGATAACTTTTCTGCGCTGATGCGTTTGGTTATTTGAGTTCATTCAAGCAGGGTAAATAAATGAGCGTTAACGATAATGCGTATATTCTCACTCAACTAAATCAAAGCTGAGCGGGAGAGAGTTTTCGTGGTTAGGATAATCAAGAAAACTGGACTAGGAGGCTGTCCGAGAATAGACTGATCTACTACGAACGAGCCTGATTGGCCGGATTTTCCGATTATTTTCGTTAAATAGAACGACTATTCGCCTCAAATAATCGAAAAATCCTGCTAAACCAGCCTCACTCTCGCTACGATCGCTATTCTCGGACAACCTCCTAGTTGCCTTATTCGAGCGTTGGATCGGTGATAAAGCCGATCTTTGTTAAACCGGCTGTTGCCGCTATGCTCATGATACGTGCCACATGCTCGTAGTGAGTCGCTTTATCGGCGCGGATATGTAGCTCAGTTTGGGCTGAATTTTCAACTGATTGAGTAAAGCGTGGTGCAAGTTGTTCGAGCGTCACTGCTTCACCGTTCCAGAAGAAACTGCCGTCGGCACGGATGGCAAAATCAATGTGTTCAGGTTGGGTTGCGTTGGGGGTGCTCGCTGCTTTGGGTAAATCGATTTTTACTGAGTGTGTGAGAAGTGGAGCGGTAATGATGAAGATAATCAACAAGACAAGCATCACATCCACGAGAGGCACGACATTGATTTCGGACATGGTTGTCTGTCCCCGATAGCGATCTGAACTGCCAAAAGCCATTACTGTCTCCCCTCAAGCGCTGAAGTCGATAATGTGGTTGGCGCCAATGGGGTTTCACGCTCAACCGTCGATGATTTAACGCTGCTATCACCAACTTTGCTGCCAACCGTAACGATGGTAAATAAGTCGTGCGCAAATGCATCCAGTCTCGCCATCCACAGTCGATTGCGTCTAATGAAGGCGTTATAAGCCAATACCGCTGGAATGGCCACGGCTAATCCCAGCGCTGTCATGATCAATGCTTCACCTACCGGCCCGGCAACTTTATCCAGCGTGCCCTGACCGGTAAGACCAATCTGTATGAGTGCATGATAAATCCCCCACACGGTACCGAATAATCCGAGATAGGGCGCAGAGGATCCTGCTGAGGCAATAATGGTGAGGCCATTCTCAACGCGTGTTGCTTCTTGATCGATACCATTGCGCAGGGTGCGTGTTAACAATTCACTTGTTCCCCCGGCCATGGCGAGTTTTTCCAGGCCATGCTTATGGGTATCAGTCGTGATATCTACCGCTAATTTTGCAAGGTGCGCAAATGCATTATTGTCAGTAGAAGCATCTTTCAATTCCATTTTTAATTCATGCAGGGAATCGACTTCCCAAAAGCGCTTCAGAAAAGTATTGGCGCGCCGTGTGGCCATAAAATTGCTGATGCTTTTCGTGATAATCAAATACCAGCTTGCGACGGAAAGGGAAAGCAGCAAAATGAGCACGCTCATCCCTACATGGTCTATCTGAGCTAGAAAATGAGAAAAACCAAGACTTTCTTCCATTACTTTAATTTCCTTGGATTACAAAATTGAAGGGTTGCAAGGCAATGGCACGTACAGGCTGTCCGTCACGTACGGCAGGTCGGCATCGCCAGGTTTTTACTGCAGCGAGCGCTGCGTTATCGAGACGGGAATAACCGCTGCTATTGATAATACGGGTGTTGCT
>CAYNXU010000352.1:0-1725 GCA_964401225.1 uncultured Nitrosomonas sp. | reverse complement strand
AGATAGGGCTGAATTTGATGTAATTGCTGTAGATTCATTTTATACGTCCACGACACAGCGGGCTTCCCAACTCGCGCCGATTTGCTTTACGGACAGCATCGTCAAGGTTGCTCCCTTAACTTCCACACCATGCTCCAAATCAGTGCGCCATGGTTCGCCCCGTACTTCGGCATGCCATTGATTACCCCGACGTTGAATATAAAAGCGGCAGAAAACCATACCTAACTCACGCGCTTTCCCCAATAACAAATTTAGCCAGGTCACCAAAGCGAGCTCAAGGTCGTCCTCTTCAAACTCAAAAACCACTGAGGATTGAGGCTGCACCCCATCTAGATTGGTCACTATGGCAAACACTGCTTGAGCAGCTGCTTCAAATGCTTGTTCAATCGTCGATCCACGACCAATAATACCGATATCGGCGTCGTGTTCGAAATAGAGTGGAATCATTTTTTCATTCATGGATAACACACTCAAAATTTAACACAGCCAAACAAATAACGACACCAGGAGACTAGTCCTACAATACCACTTTTCGCCATACCGCCATATCTTTTCATACCTTATCTCATGACTAGCCATAGAATTCCTGCATTAAGCAGACTAATGGCAAGCCATTCTGATTTAAGATAGAATCGGCTTCGAATCATCGTTACTCCTACTTGTAGAAACTAATACCAGGCATTATTTATGATCCTCATTCTGAAACCGAATACTCATCCCGAAAGCCCCGACTACAAGCAGCTACTCGCCCATCTTGCCAATCTTTCAGGGATCACGACGCGTATCCACACAGAAGTGGGTATTGAACAAACCCTGATGGAAATCCATTTGATCGGGAATACCAAAGCATTAACGATTGAAGACATGAAAATCCTGCCGTGTGTCGAACAAGTCGTGCGTATTTCCGAAGAATATCGTGTTCTTGGACGACACGAAAACGATGACCGCCCGACCCATTTCAACTACAACGGGATACGCTTTGGCCAAGATACGTTGAATATATTTGCCGGGTTATGTGCTGTCGATACGCTGGAGCATGTGGAGTTAACGATGAAAGCGTTGCGTGATCATGGCCAGACCTGCACAAGGATGGGCGCATACAAGCCACGCACGAGTCCTTACTCATTTCAGGGGCATGGCAAGGCCTGTTTACCCTATGTCTTCGACTTGGCAGGCAAGTATGAGATTAAAGTGATTGCGATGGAGATCACTCACGAGTCGCATGTCGAGGAAATCCGCGAGGCGCTCTATCAAACCGGCAACTCAACGGGGGTGATGCTGCAAATTGGCACGCGTAATACGCAAAATTTTGAGCTATTGAAGATCGTGGGAAGACAGCAGGATTTTCCAGTGCTGATCAAGCGCGGTTTTGGCATTACCCTGGATGAATCACTCAATGCTGCAGAATACCTCGCTTCCGAAGGCAATCGGAAGGTTGTTTTTGGTTTGCGCGGAATGAAGACCAATATGGGAGATCCTCATCGCAACTTCGTGGATTTTGCTCATGTCCCTGTCGTCAAGCGCTTGACGCGTATGCCGGTTTGTATTGATCCTTCTCATTCAGTAGGCATGCGTACAGGCTCACCCGACGGCCTGATGGATATCATGCATGTCACTGCACAAGGCATTATTGCCGGCGCCAATATGGTGCTGATCGATTTTCATCCGCTCCCAAGCAAAGCGCTGGTTGATGGCCCTCAAGCATTATCACTTAAAGAATTACCG
>CAYNXU010000351.1:0-1726 GCA_964401225.1 uncultured Nitrosomonas sp. | reverse complement strand
TCCTGATTATCGGAATCTGTTCACTGCTTATACTGCAATTAAAGCGAGCAAGTGAGGCGAATGAGAATACTCTAGAAATTATGATTTGACTTGTTCTCTCAATTATAGCGTTATGTTCGGATCTCCGATCTAATCATAATCCACGATTGTGTTGTGATGGACCGGTCAAAACATGATGGCGGGAGTGGTGGCTGTGTGAACACAATCAGAAATTATATTGCTTGAATTTTATTCAGTAGCCGCTTGATATCATGGGCGAGCGCGGAAAGCTGCTCTTCCACTAATGTGAGAAGTTATTTCAAGGAATGTATATCAAGCCAATGCCGACAATGTGGTCGTGTCGCCATTGATGTGTGCTGCGTGCCGAGCGCAGCATGTAGAAAAGGCGGTAATTGGTTTTGTCGTTCCATTGCAACCGTAAACCCAAGGGTACAACCCGGTTCTCAGAAATCTTGCCGAGATCGAAATCATGGAATACCTCATTATTGATATAGATCGCCTGCAGAGGGCGCCACTGGGGTGTGGAAATACTGACTTGCAATCGGTGGCGTGAACGAATATTCATTTCGCTAGCGTTTTGGTTCCAGCGCAATTCTAGTCGATTACGCAGATGCGTGCTGCCCCATTTGTCCAGCTTCCAGTGGGGGGGTAAGTTGAAGATCATTGCGGTGTTGGAACTGCCAGTCGCCGAGATTATTTTTTGATTCGGTATAGCGATAGGCAACACCGGCACGTAGCCAAGGTAATGGCTCGGTAATTACGGCTTGCCCAATACGCCAAAGGGAAAATTCTGAACTATCATTAGTAAAGCGGAAGTGTGCCGTGGTAAGCAGATTGACGTATTTTGAGTCGAACCATTTGAGTGAAGTAGTTTGCCAGATCTGAAAGTCACTTTCTTGCTGAGCTGCGACAGGGGAGGCAATGAATGCACTCATGGCGGTTAATAATAGCGCGCTGAGAAATAACCTGGATACTATGTAGGCTGTTTGGGACTGCAAGCAGCCGGCTCGTGTATGCATATTTTATGATCATATTTCGATGAAGTTGTATATATTGCATTGACTATTTTATGTAAATGCTTGATTTATAAGGTTTTTTAATGCGGTGATAGAATAATGCGTTTGTCCGGTTTGGACGCTGAATAAGCGGTGGGGGGGCAAGCTAATCTGTTACGATTTCATTGGTATGCTATGTGTCAGCATACCGGAGCTGCTTTGTCGTTTCTATGTTAGAACTTTAGTAGGCTTCGCTACTATGACAGACCTCTTCTCAGACCCCGGTAAAGTCCACCAACTTCTTGTCATCCTGGTGCTGATTGTGATGTTGCAAATGCTCTTTCTGGCGATGGCATATCTCAAGGTTGTAGACGCATTTTTCAGCGAGTTGAGGAAAAAGGAGCCGGAAGCCTGGAAAATGATCAGTACGCCGGGGTTGCTGAGTATAATTCTGCTGTCTTTTTGGCGCTCAAAGAAATATTACGCATTCCTGCATATCTTGCAAGAACATGCGGCGAAGAATAGTGACGATTATAAGTATGTTTGGCTGGCCTATATACTCCTGAGAACAAGGCTTACCGTGTGCCTGGTTTTGTTAACACTGTCGGGGGTGGTTATTTTCTGGATTGCTTATCATGACCTGTAGAGTCGTTCGACTATATTAAGGGCACCTCTATCAAGAAACAAATATAAGTAATTGATTATATAATATAAAAATATTATATTCCGAT
>CAYNXU010000350.1:0-1742 GCA_964401225.1 uncultured Nitrosomonas sp. | reverse complement strand
AGGGTCATTAACTCAAAACCGCTCGATGTTTGAATCCAAACGTTAGTCGCATAGGGTTGAAATACTCTTACGAGCTCGTCTTCCTGTTTTTTATGCTTGCCGAGATAAGCAAATGGATTGTGTAATCGTGCGGCTAGTAAGGCTTTTCGCAATGGATTGGCTTGGGAATTTGCAAGTTCTGATTTCATAAGCTCCAATCATAACTAACCTACCATCATGCTAGCGTGGTATGTCTGGAAATGATGATTAAGATCAAGTAAGATGAGACCGAGGTATATGCCAAAGTTTGCATATTACCGTTTATATTCTAAAACAGCACGGCTTGAGCGTGGTAAATATATAGTAAATTTACTGTTTTTTTTCGTTCTTTGCTACATGTTATACGGTCGAAGAATGAATACGCCTGCTGTCAAATAGAGATGTATTTCGGATTGGGAGACATTGAATGCTTACACGTAATGCGCTTGCATTAATACTTGCAGGTGGACGTGGCAGTCGCTTGCATCAGCTGACTGACTGGCGCGCTAAGCCGGCGGTTCCATTTGGAGGCAAGTTCCGTATTATCGATTTTCCACTCTCAAACTGCGTCAATTCAGGGGTTCGGCGTATTGGAGTAGTGACCCAATATAAGGCGCAGAGCCTGATTCGTCACATCCAGCGTGGCTGGAGTTTTCTGGATGGACGATTCAAGGAGTATGTTGAGCTTTTTCCGGCACAACAGCGAACTGAAGAAACCTGGTATCAAGGAACTGCAGATGCGGTTTTTCAGAATCTTGATATCCTGCGCGGGCATGATCCTAATTATGTTTTAATTCTGGGTGGTGATCATGTGTATAAAATGGATTACAGCAAAATGCTTGCTGAGCATGCAGAAAGAGGGGCGGATATCACGGTTGCCTGCTCGGAGGTTCCACTGGAGGAAGCTACAGAATTCGGTGTCATGGCTGTAAACGATAAATGGCATATTACTAATTTTACGGAAAAACCGAATAATCCTGCACCCATACCGGGTAAACCAGGTCACGCACTAGTCAGTATGGGGATTTATCTGTTCAATGCATCTTTTTTGTTTGAACAATTGATCCGTGATCACGATGACAATCTTTCATCCCATGATTTTGGTAAAGATTTGATTCCATACCTCGTTAATCATCACCGCGTTTATGCGCATCGTTTCCTGAGCAGTTGTGTCAATATGGCTGCGGGAGTTCCTTATTGGCGCGATGTGGGTACAGTGGATGCCTACTGGGAAGCTAATATTGATCTTACCAAGGTTACGCCTGATCTCAATTTATATGATGAAGATTGGCCAATTTGGACGCATCAGGAACAATTGCCGCCTGCCAAATTTGTTTTTGATGATGATAATCGACGCGGACATGCGCTTGATTCCATGGTATCGGGGGGGTGTATCATTAGCGGTGCAACCATACGCCGTTCATTATTGTTTTCTAATGTTCAAGTTCGTAGCTACAGCGTTGTCGAGGACTCGGTCGTACTTCCTAATGTAGATATCGGTCGGCATGCGCATTTGAGACGAGTCGTCATCGAAAAAAACTGTGTCATTCCAGAAGGTTTAAAGGTGGGATTTGATCCAGAAGAAGATAGTAAGCGGTTTTATGTAACAAAAAAGGGCATTACGCTCATTACACCGGAAATGCTTGGGCAGTGTATACATCAAATTCGCTAAAAGGTTTGAATCTTGACTGGAAACGTGTTGATAAGACAGAAAGATAAGCTAG
>CAYNXU010000349.1:0-1753 GCA_964401225.1 uncultured Nitrosomonas sp. | reverse complement strand
TCACCACGCAATGTACGACAGGCATTGACCATCTCCTTAAGCAAGACAATACGATCATCAGCTTCTTTATCAATGCGTGCAAGATCGGCTTGTGGATAGGGTTGACACATGATGCTCCTACCTTGCTTATCTGCTAGCGGTGAAATTTTTTGCCACAATTCTTCCGTAATAAAAGGAATCACGGGATGCGCCAGCCTAAGCGCAGTTTCAAGCACGCGCACAAGCGTGTAGCGAGTAGCGCGCTGCTCATCTTCACTGCCAAAACTTAATTGAGCCTTGGCAAACTCCACATACCAATCACAGTATTCATCCCAGATGAATTCATAGATCTCACGTGCGGCCATATCAAAGCGATAACTGTTAAAAGCTTGGGTTACTCTCTGTTCAGCTTGCTGCAATCGGCCGATGATCCATTTGTCCGTATGAGAAAACATCAAAGGCAAGGCATCGTTTAAGCCGACATCTTTTCCTTCACAATTCATGAGTACAAATCGACTGGCATTCCACAGTTTATTACAAAAATTTCGATAGCCTTCGCATCGCTGTAAATCAAATTTAATATCCCGTCCATGTGAAGCCAGGCTAGCAAAGGTAAAGCGTAGTGCATCAGTACCAAATGCCGGTATACCTTGCGGGAATTGCTTGCGCGTATTTTTTTCGATCAACTCAGCTTGCTTGGGGTTCATCAAACCAGTTGTACGCTTTTTAATTAATTCTGGCAGTAAAATTCCATCTATCAGATCTAGCGGGTCCAGCACATTCCCCTTGGACTTACTCATCTTTTGACCTTCCGAATCGCGTATCAACCCAGTCACATAAACTTCCCGGAAGGGTACTTTTCCGGTGAAATGCAATGACATCATAACCATGCGCGCAACCCAGAAAAAAATGATGTCGAACCCTGTCACCAACACCGAAGTTGGCAAAAAGGTCTTGAGCTCAGTTGTCTGCTGCGGCCACCCTAGCGTAGAAAATGGCCATAACGCAGAGGAAAACCAAGTATCCAGCACATCTTCATCTTGCTTGAGATTATTCTTACCTGATAGCTGCTGGGCCTCCTCAAGATTATGCGCCACGATGACATTGCCGTCCTCGTCATACCATGCTGGAATCCGATGACCCCACCATAATTGTCGTGAAATGCACCAATCTTGAATATTCTCAAGCCACTGGTTATAAACAATCGTCCAATTTTCTGGCGTAAAGCGAACCTCACCATTCGCCACCACCTCCAGACCACGTTTAGCCATTCCTTCCATCGCCACATACCACTGATCAGTGAGCATGGGCTCGATAACACTTTGAGTGCGATCTCCGCGCGGCACCATCAGTTTGTGTGGCCGCGTTTCGACCAACAATCCTTGCGCCTTCAGATCACTTACAATCTTTTTCCGCGCATCAAGACGATCCATTCCTTGATATTCGATCGGAGCAAATTCATTGATTTTCCCATCAAGGGTAAAGATATTGAGTGGAACCAACTTATGACGCAATCCGACCTGATAATCGTTAAAATCGTGGGCTGGCGTGATTTTCACGCAGCCCGTACCAAAAGTCGGGTCAACATAATCATCCGCAATGATCGGTATCGTACGCTCCGACAAGGGTAATCGCAGATGTCGCCCAACCAGATGTCGGTATCGTTCATCTTCCGGATGAACAGCGACCGCCATATCACCCAGCATGGTTTCTGGCCGCGTTGTTGCAATCACCAAACCACCTTCCTGCGCTGCGGCACCAGCATTCTGCTCAA
>CAYNXU010000348.1:0-1758 GCA_964401225.1 uncultured Nitrosomonas sp. | reverse complement strand
GTTGTTGCAATCACCAAACCACCTTCCTGCGCTGCGGCACCAGCATTCTGCTCAAGAGGGTAACGTATATGCCAGAGTGAGCCCGCTTCTTCCGTAGATATGACTTCCAGATCAGACACGGCGGTTTGCAATACGGGATCCCAGTTAACCAAGCGTTTGCCACGATAAATTAATCCCTCGCGATACAATCGCACAAACACTTCTGTCACTGCCTTTGAGAGCATTTCGTCCATGGTGAAACGCTCACGCGACCAATCACAGGAAGCACCCATTCGTCGCATCTGACGTGTAATGGTTGAACCTGACTCCTCTTTCCATTGCCAGACACGCTTGAGAAATGCTTCGCGTCCCAATTCACGTCGATCAATATTTTCTTGATCCAATTGCCGTTCGACGACAATTTGTGTAGCAATACCCGCATGATCAGTACCGGGCTGCCATAGCGCATTATCTCCCAACATACGGTGATAACGTGTCAACGCATCCATGAGAGTATGCTGAAACGCATGCCCCATATGTAGCGTACCTGTCACATTGGGAGGCGGTAACATAATACAGTAGGCAGCAGCACCTTCCTTAGTTGTTGGCCTGAAATACCCTGATGATTCCCACTCTGTGTACCAACGCGTTTCTATGAGTTTCGGGTCAAAACTTTTTGCAAGTTCCATGGAAATTAAACTGTTAAATTAGCCGAAATAGAAAATCTGCCATTATATCGGAAGGCGCAAGCAGCAAAAAACTATTAAACCTAAAGGTTTTTAGGCAATCGCCGCGATAAAGCCTGAAATAGCATTAATCGATCCGCTGGGTTTAAATTGATTTGGGTTTCCCTCAGCGCCGCGTCGAACGCAAAGCTAAGTAATAGAGAAATATCGGATTCCACTGAGAAGTTGGCTGAAGGCAACAGACATTTCTCGGTCAGTGTCGGTACCACCATGCCTGTCAATACTGCTTTATTTTCCGCTTGACGTCCAACTGCTATAGATGAAATTGGAAATGGAGATACCCTTTCTTTTGGATGAATCACGGCGGAAGACTCTTTTCGATATCTCAACAACACCGCATCTACTTTATTCAGCAGCGCATCATCATTAGATTCGGATGGCACTTCAGAGTCATCAGTCATAGCGAAATAAAGCAAAATAAATCGTTATCGCGATCCACTGCAAAGAGACAGTGGAGTTATGCGCAAAGAGATTCAACTTTGATCCTGATCGAGCTTATGGTGACGCACTTCCGCTCCCTGCTCTTGATAATAACGATAGCGTTTGCGAGCAATTCCCTTATCATTGGATGCATCCCCAACGATTTCGATCACCCTTTGAAATTGCTCATAGTGAGGTGGCACATCATCATGCAAATTAAGCATTATATTATGATTCAAAAACAGCAGGGTTTCCTCACTATCAGCGCTTAAGATAACTGGCGTCCTATCGGCCATTTTATCCCCAGCACGGCAATGGGGTACAAAGCTAATCGGGGAATACGTCCAAAGTAATTTATCGAATCGCTCAAACAGCGTCGAATCAGGTATAAAAACTATTATATTAAGTGCCTGCTGTATCGCTTTTGCACTTAATCGGCATGCAACCAATAATTTGTCAGATGCACCTGAATAAAAATCAACTTGCGTCATCGTTAAATATTGAAGCAATCATCATCTCTCTCGGAGGCTGTCCAAGAATAGACTGATCTACTGCGAGCGAGTCTGATTGGCCGGATTTTCCGATTATTTTCGTTAAATAGAACGACTATTCG
>CAYNXU010000347.1:0-1769 GCA_964401225.1 uncultured Nitrosomonas sp. | reverse complement strand
GCCGATAAATCGAAACGAAGTATACAACAGGAGATAGAGTAATCGAACAATGTTTAAATTCAATCGAAAAGATTGAGCAGCCCATGAGTCATATCACCACATTTGATCAATTAAATTTATCAGATAAGCTTCTGCGGGCAATTACTGATCAAGGGTATGTCAAGCCGACTCCGATACAAGCACAAGTTATTCCACATATCCTCACAGGAAAAGATATTATGGGCAGTGCTGAAACCGGCACTGGTAAAACAGCAGGTTTTACACTGCCTATGTTACATCGTTTGCAACCTTATGAAAATTCCAGCGCTTCTCCAGCCAAGCATCCCATACGAGCACTGATACTTGCGCCGACACGTGAGCTTGCAACGCAGATACATGATAATGTTAGGAGTTACGGAAAATATTTGCAATTAAGAAGTACTGTCATATTTGGTGGCGTAAATATTGACCCTCAAATTAAGGAGTTGCAAGCCGGCGTAGAAATATTGGTTGCAACGCCTGGTCGTCTACTCGATCACATTGAACAGAAAACAATTAACTTATCCCAGGTGGCCATTCTAGTGCTTGATGAAGCCGATCGTATGCTCGATATGGGTTTCTTGCCGGATATCAAGCGTATACTCATGATGTTATCGCCACAACGGCAGAGTCTAATTTTTTCAGCTACATTCTCCGAAGAGATCAAGCAACTTGCAGATAAATTACTGAAGCAACCAATTTTAATTGAAGCGGCCAAACGCAACGCCATCAATGAGTCCATATCCCACGTTGTGCATTTAGTCGCACCTGAGCGCAAACATGAATTACTAGTGCAGCTCATTAAACAAAATAATCTTAAGCAAGTATTAATTTTTGTTAGAACCAAACAGAATGCAGATCGTCTGGTCAAACAACTTACGCAATCCGATGTACTGGCGATAGCTATTCATGGAGACAAGAACCAGCAACAGCGTACCCTTGCACTCAGTGATTTTAAGGAAGGGAAAATACAGGCATTGGTCGCAACTGATGTGGCTGCACGAGGACTGGATATTGAGAGCCTTGCTTATGTGATTAATTTCGAGTTGCCGACAGTTCCTGAAGATTATATTCATCGAATCGGACGAACAGGGCGAGCGGGGAGTAAAGGAAATGCCATTTCATTAGTCAGTGACAATGAAAAGGAATATCTCGTCGGAATAGAGAAGCTGCTCAAAACAAAACTGACCATTAAAAAAGTAAATGGGTTTGAGGCTGAAGCAGGCAATCGTGCCACTTTGCCACAAATGACTGCTCGTCACCGGTGTGATGCCAAATCAACCTATCAAAAAAACAATATCGATAAACGCAGTAATAAATCAGGCAAGCCACAGACGACGACCTATGGAAGAAATAAGCCCTCTCGTGCGGTTGATCCAATTTTTAGTCAACCCTATGTTCCTATGGCGTTAGTGCAGAAGGCTGATATGTCGGATAAAATTACTCAGTCGATTTATAAAACCCATAAGAAAGCGATTCCAGCATTGTTTACGCCGCCTGTGGTCGATAATAAGCTCAAACAAGATTAATTAGGAGTTATCCATCTTTAGATGCATCCTCTCTAATCCTTCACCGCATTGCCAGCATAATTGAAAATTTCGTGGATTTTGCTCTCTACATGCTGGGCACTCTACATAACCTTCTTCAATCGGTGTGCTTTCGTATGCCTGGATAATTGATCGTGCTTTTTCAAAATCATGATCACGAATGATCCATACTTCAGGGTATGCGTGAGTGAAGGGAATTTCACC
>CAYNXU010000346.1:0-1775 GCA_964401225.1 uncultured Nitrosomonas sp. | reverse complement strand
TCGGTGAGAATATTGTTTTTTACAAAATCCATGATGCGCCGTCCGGTTTCTCCATCCAGTGATGCGGTGGGTTCGTCAAAGATCATTAAATCCGGCTGGCTGACCAGGGCTCTTGCCAGGGCAACGCGTTGCTGCTCGCCACCACTCAGCTTCATTGGGGGAAGCTCAGCTTTATTCTGCAGCCCAACAATTTCCAGGTAGCGTGTTGCTTCCTGAATGGATTCATCCCAGTCCTGTTTCTTCAGGATCAGAGGGATAGCAACATTCTCGACAGTCGTCAAGCGGGGAAAAAGATGATAATCCTGAAAAACGAAACCCACCTTATTTAAGCGGAATTCAGCGATCTGATCAGGCGCCATCTGCCAGATATCCACGCCGTCAATCGCTACCGTACCTGAGTTGGGACGCAAAACACCCGAAATCATGCTCAATAATGTCGTTTTTCCACTCCCGGATGGGCCAACTATAAATAATATTTCACCGAAATAAGCTTCGAAACTGATCTGTCTAACCGCAAAAGTTTTGAGATCACCTTCACCAAACCATTTGGTGAGTTCATGGGCTGAAATTGCAGGCTTCACAGCATAAGTCAATTGATAAAGGAGATTGCGGCTAGTTTGATTTAGCTTCTAAAGATATCGAAAGGTTCAATCCTCAGCACCTTTCGTATGCCAATGTAACTCGAAATTCCCGCGATGATCAACACCATGGCAAACGCAAAAGCCAGGTTAGTAAAGGTAATATTGGCAGAATATTCCGGAATTCTAAGCTTCGCGAGTGCGATGATGACAGCACAAAGACCCACTCCCAATCCATAACCAATAACCGCCGTAAAGGTGGCCTGAAAAAGAATCATATAAACAAGCTCATTTCCCTTGGCGCCAATCGCTTTCAAGGCGCCGAATTTTTCGAGATTCTCCAGTATGAAGGTATAGAACGTTTGCCCTGAAATGGATAAGCCGACCAGGAAACTAATTACCGTCATGATCAGAATATTGGTTCCCAATCCGGTTTGGAATTTGTAGTAATCAGCAATTTTTTGCATGAATTCCTGCTTGGTGAGTGCCTCATAACCCAGCAGCCTGACTTGATCCTGAATATAGGGAATAGCATCGCTGCTTTTCGGTTCTACCAGAATATACGCAATCGTGAATCGCGTTGATGGAATGTACTGAATTGCTCTGCTGTAGGTCGTATAAAGAGTGGGAATTCCAAACAAACCACTCACGGATACTTTGGCGAGCCCCACGATCACGCCACGATGATCGTTAATTTCAAATTCTGTACCGATACGGGGATTGCCCAGTTTTGAAATTTCTGTATCCTGAACGGCGATAAAAGCATTTTCAGCATAGATATCTTCAATCTTGCCTGCGAGAAGCTCGGGGTGGCCGACCAGACTGTTATCATCCAGTCCTAACACGGTAACGAACTGAAATGCACCGTTTCCAAGCTTGACTAACGCCCCTCCGGAATACAACGGCACAGCATATTTAACACCATCAATGCTGCGAACTGCATCCAGCACATAGCTTGGCAAAGGGATGCTGCTCGCTACATTATTCACTGCGGGATCCATTACCCATACCTGGGCTCCCAGGTTAATGACTGTCGATGACGCCTTGGTAAGAATGCCCGAAAAGATGGATGTCATCTGCATCATGAGAAAAACAGCAAAGGTAATTCCTACCAGTAAAGCGGCATATTTGCCTCGGTCATTTACGAGAAGCTTGAAGGCAAGTTTGAGAATACCTTTCATTTGCCACCCCCACTAA
>CAYNXU010000345.1:0-1776 GCA_964401225.1 uncultured Nitrosomonas sp. | reverse complement strand
CCAGCGGACATTTCTATTTGGGAGAAAGCGGACATTACTACTTGGGGCTAACAATCTGTTAATAACCTATTGACTATTATTATAATAATAAGCAAGATAAGCATATTTTCCGCTATTTCATTATCATAAAATCAAATAAAAACCGCTTGCGATATAGCAAAGTTGGCTTGTAATATCGCTTCAAAGAACTTGACAGAATGTTCTGATACATTGACGCATAGAGAAATATAAAAAAATGACTGACCATAAATACATAATCAGGCAACAAGACAAACATGCCGCGGCAGGTTTCCTGGATAATCTGATAACCAGTGATTCGTGTTGGTTAACCAAGGATGATGCACAGCGTGTTGTTGCTGAGCTTGAATATAGAGATGCTAAACACAATTCAATCGTCCTTAATGAATGGTGTCAGAAATGGTTAAATGAATCACAATGGATGCAACTCAAGAATGCAGTGCGTATTGCAAGAGAACAAATCGAAAATCAAAAATACAGACCACAGCTTAAAACGATCAGTTTAACTCACCAGGCATGGCAAATTCTCACTGAACTAGCTAAACATGATGAGGTAACGCTTTCTGAAGTCATTATCAACAGATTGGGAGATGATCTGCCAAATTTACCTGATCACACTGAAGATACTGACTTAGATTCATATCATCATAAGATACGTAGCTATAGTAATAAATCGAATTAAGGGCATCCCTAACAATCCAAATTTGGTCACACCACTTTGTTACTCGCAAAAAATGTATCCTTACCTATCAATCATAGGCTGCGTCGATATTTTTGGCTCGCGCCTCGTTTTGTATAAAACTTTGAATTTTTAGTGACACGCTTACTTTTAAAGTAAAATCCACAAATAAAACTTTCAACACTTACACTTATTAAGACTCAATCATTTCTATGGATTCCAGAAGGGAGGGTCGATTAATTCATGTAATAGCTTCACACTATCATTATTCAACAACCCATGCTGTCATCTTTTCCAATTACTGCGTTTAACCATTTATTAACTGGCGAACCATGGGCATGTAAGCGCCTTCAATCTTATGCAGGTAAATCAATACATCTTTCCATTTATCCCCTGATCGATTTGGATTTTATTATCCAAACCGATGGAAAAATAGCCTATCACCATTTGGTCGATGCCGTCTCTGATGCCACTTTGGTGATTGCACCAAGCCAATTGCCCCGCCTGATTTCGCATGATGAAAGTGCCTTTCATGAGATCAAAACGATGGGAGACACCCTGCTGGCTAATGAGTTGCTATTCATTGTTAAAAACTTACATTGGGATATTGAACAAGATTTAAGTGCTGTTTTAGGAGATGTACTAGCTCATCGCGTAATTCGAACCGGGCATAATTTGATTCGTTGGCAATCTGGAAACTTATCAAACCTATCTCAAGCAGTAGTTGAATATTTATCGGAAGAGAGTGCATCTCTATCCAATCATACCCAACTTGATCGCTTTACCAAGGAAGTCAGCTCATTAAGTGAGCAAGTAGCTTGCTTGGAAAAACGAATTAACCACTTAAGCAATTTTTAAGCACTCCCGTCGTCTCTCTCTGAACGGAGAATGGCATTACTTTACAAACAGGGAGTAAGGAAACAAGATAGAATAGCGCAAATAATAAATATTGCATCTGCTCTTCTACCTATGTTTATGCTCCTTATTAGCCATAAGAATAAATGCGCATTTTCCGCCTACTAAAAATTATTCTGATCGCACTTCGTTTTGGCTTGGATGACATCCTATTTAGCCATGAG
>CAYNXU010000344.1:0-1786 GCA_964401225.1 uncultured Nitrosomonas sp. | reverse complement strand
TAAAATCCAATGGGATTTTTCCAAACCCCTGTACTGCATCGGTATGCATCCAGGCACCATGCGATCGGGCCATATCAGCGATAGCAGCGACCTCCTGAATCACGCCGGTTTCATTGCTTGCCAACATCACCGAGACCATACCTGGTCGCTCGGCTAAAGCGCTTTCTGCATCATCCAGTCTCACCTGGCCTAATTCATTGACTGCCAACTGGCGCAATTGCCATCGCTCACTCGCTCTTCGTGCCAACTCCTGGGCAGGCCGCCTAATGCAGGGATGCTCGATAGCACTGACGGCCAAGCTGCTAGGCTTCAAATAATCTGCCACCCCTCGAATGAAAAGATTGTTCGCCTCTGATCCGCCGCTGGTAAAAATAATTTGCGATGGTTGCACGCCAACAGCTTGCGCGACTTGCTCACGCGCCTGATTGATCGCACGGCGGGCAACCATTCCATACGCATGTCGGCTGGATGCATTGCCATATTCTTGCCGGAAATACGGCAGCATAGCCTCCAGCACTCTCTCGTCTACCGCTGTGGTAGCATTATGATCGAAATAAATTTGAGCCATTCATTCTCGCTTTATAAATGATCGGCACTTAGTCACTCAGTACCATTATCTTCCTGCTTACGAAGCACTTACTGGATGCCCAATATTTCCAGTGCCTTATGCAATGCTTCGGCTGATTCCTTATGTTTTCCTTTTTTATGCAAAACTTCTCCTTCAGTACGCAGCTTCCTGACTTCAGCCTCCTGTACTTCGGTAATTGTCGGATTTTTTGACAAAGCATCGTCTATTTTTCTCATGTCGATTGAACAGCGATAAGCAAACGCACTACTGCTAAAAATGAGTAGACATGCCATGACCACGAACTGACGCAACTTCATCTGAATCTCCTCCTATCCGTCGTTAATTGAACCCATTATGACCATTTCAATGGATAAAAGTTGATCTTGCAAGCATTCTTTTAGCATTTCAGAGAATTTGTAAAAAATATTTAAACCAAGATAGCCATCTAGGTCTAAATATTTATTTGCGCCGATTTCTCTATTAACAGCACGCTATAACGACGATAACCTGTGACTAATGACCGTTCTTAGGGTTCGGCAAATTCTGATCTGGCACTGATAAATTCATCCAGCGACAGAATCCATTCCTTGCGGCTGAAAATAAAGCCCTCGTTATGTCCGCCTTGCAACGTCAGAAACTGCTTGGGCGAGGATGCTGCCTGGAAGAGCGCTTGACCGTGTGAGAATGGCACGATTTCATCTTGCGGGCTGTGCGCGACCAATACCGGACAAGTAATGGACTGCAAATAGTCAATCGTGCTGTATTGAAAACGCGCTAGCAAACGAACAGGCAGAAAAGGATACAATTGCGCCGCCAGATCAGGTACCGAAGTAAACGTGGAGGCCAACACCAATGCACGCGGTTCGTGCTGCATAGCCAGCCATGCTGCAATCGCCCCACCGAGCGACTCCCCGAATAGTACAATTTCGGAAGGAGGAATGGCTTTCTCCTCTGTCAAATAGCGCCATGCTGCAGATGCATCCTGGTAAGTACCAGATTCTGATGGCGAGCCGCTGCTTTTTCCATAACCACGGTAATCAAAAATGAACGAGTTATAGTCCAGCCCAGAAAACATCGACAAATAATTCATCCTATGCGAGATATTGCCTGCATTGCCGTGAAAGAAAAGAATCGTTCCTTTTGCAGCAGAAGGTGTTGACACAAACCAACCATGCAGGGTTTCGTTATCAGCAGTGGTTATTGCGACCGATTCATAAG
>CAYNXU010000343.1:0-1789 GCA_964401225.1 uncultured Nitrosomonas sp. | reverse complement strand
ATATCCTTTACATCACTGCCATGAATAGGTTGGCCTTGGAACCAGTGCCTGCGGCGGAAAACGGGGTGGTCTTGGCAATAGCGAACTAATTTTTGGCAAAAAGTGAGAAAATCTTTGTCTGCATTTTTCCAGTCATACCATGAAATTTCATTATCCTGACAATAGGCATTGTTGTTTCCTTGCTGCGTACGGCTGATTTCATCGCCTCCCAACAGCATCGGCACGCCCTGAGAGAGTAACAGCGTGGCAAGAAAATTTCGTTTCAGGCGGTTACGCAACTGGCGTATCTTAACGTCTTTTGTTTTGCCCTCAACGCCACAATTCCATGAGCGGTTGTGATTTTCACCGTCACGGTTACCTTCGCCATTAGCTTCATTATGTTTTTCGTTGTATGAGACGAGGTCCTCCAAGGTAAATCCATCGTGGGCGGTGACGAAATTGATACTGGCATAGGGTAGACGGGAGGTATTCTCGTAAAGGTCGGAGCTGCCAGTAAAACGAGAGGCGTATTCCCCGAGGGTTTGATTTTCTCCCCGCCAGAAATCACGTACGCAGTCACGGTATTTACCATTCCACTCAGTCCATACTGGGGGAAAGTTACCCACCTGATAACCACCTTCGCCGACATCCCAGGGTTCTGCGATGAGCTTGACCTGACTGATGACTGGATCTTGCTGGATGATGTTAAAGAATGCAGAAAGTCGGTCTACATCATGTAGTTCGCGCGCCAGGGTGGACGCCAGATCAAAACGGAACCCATCGACATGCATTTCCAAAATCCAGTAGCGCAGGGAATCCATAATCAGTTGCAGCACAAAAGGATTGCGCATATTCAGGCTGTTACCGGTGCCGGTATAATCCCTGTAATAACGCTTGTCATCGCAAAGTCGGTAATAATAGGCATTATCAATACCCTTGAAACTGAGCATGGGGCCGAAATGATTTCCCTCTGCGGTATGGTTGTAGACCACGTCGAGAATGACTTCGATGCCTGCATGATGCAATGTTTTGACCATTTGCTTAAATTCGGCTATCGCAGCACCGGGGCGCTTCTTGGCCGCATATTCGCTGTGTGGTGCAAAGTAGCTGATGGAATTATACCCCCAGTAATTTCGCAAACCTTGGTCAACTAGATGTTTGTCGTGAATGAAATGGTGGATTGGCATGAGTTCGACTGCCGTTATGCCAAGCTGTTTGAAATAATCAATGATTACCGGGTGTGCCAGAGCCGCGTAAGTGCCCCTCAGCTCAGGCGGAATGTCCGGGTGCTGGAAGGTGAGTCCTTTGACATGCGTTTCATAAATCACAGTGTCATGCCAGGGAATTTGTAGTTTGCGATCTCCGTTCCATTCAAAATAAGGTTGATGTACTACACTGCGGGGCACGTACGGTGCACTGTCGCTATCGCTTCGAACTTCGGTTCCCTTATTAAGCAGGTAGGGAAAAACAGCTTCATTCCATAGAACCTGGCCATCGATTGCTTTGGCGTAAGGGTCGAGCAAAAGCTTGGCAGGATTACATCGCTGACCATTAGCAGGATCCCAGGGGCCATGCACACGAAAGCCGTAGCGTTGACCGGGTTCAACGGATGTAAAGTAACCATGCCAGCAATAACCTGTTACCTCTGCGAGATCAAATCGTGTTTCTTTCCCTTCCTCGTCAAAAAGGCAAAGCTCAACGCGCTCAGCGGATTCCGAAAATACTGAGAAATTTGTTCCAGAGCCGTCATAAACGGCTCCCAATGGATAAGGTTGTCCTGGCCATACTTTCATATTTTTTTATTTTTCTA
>CAYNXU010000342.1:0-1804 GCA_964401225.1 uncultured Nitrosomonas sp. | reverse complement strand
ATGCCATTCTGCTCCCAGTTGATTTCGAGGCGTACCGTCATTATTCACGGTTGTTCAAAGCAGCCGTGGCAAGCATTGCGCCTTTGATCGAAGATTCCGGTATCGATGAAATCTATATTGATCTAAGTCACCTGCCCGACAGCACCTTGACGCTCGCTAAACGTATCAAACAAGCAGTATTCGACGCTACTGGCCTCACCTGTTCCATTGGCATTACGCCGAATAAATTGCTATCAAAAATTTGCTCGGATCTGGAGAAACCCGATGGCATCACTCTTCTTGACATGCCCGATATTCCTGATCGCATTTGGCCACTCGCGGTGCGCAAAATCAATGGAATTGGCCCCAAAACAGAAAAGAAACTGACAGCACTTGGTATATCAACGATTGCCGAGCTGGCAAAAACCGAACTTAGCTTTCTTCAGGATCACTTTGGCCGCAGCTACTCAACCTGGTTATACGAAGCTTCCCGTGGCATCGATCATCGTCCTGTCATTACCTGCTCGGAGCCTAAATCGATTAGCCGGGAAACCACTTTTGAGCGCAACCAGCATCCTCGTCATGATCGTGCTGCCTTATCCCAAGCACTCACTACCCTATGTACACGTGTCGCAGACGATCTGCACCGTAAAGGCTATCTCGGGCGCACCATTGGCATCAAGCTGCGCTTCGAGGATTTTCATACGGTGACACGAGACATCACCTTGCCCGCGTATATCGCTGATCACATTTCTATACGCCATGCTGCAAGAGAATGTTTGCGGCGTGTGCCGCTTGAGAAAAGATTACGATTACTTGGCATACGCGTCAGCACCTTGACCCCCAGCCACTCCCTGCAAGCGATGGATGTTTTAACCCAAGGAGAATTGCCACTCGTACTCCAGGAATAGTGATCGATTCAGCAAGATTTTGTTAACTGCTGGATATACTGCATGTTTTTCTGAAAAAGACCGGAGCCCTGGCTCCTATCGGTCAAACAAGCTCCAATCAGTGAAATAGCAAACTGCCTTTGATACTGCAAATTAGCTTGTCCATTGTTTACGTGTACACATAGCAGGAACCTGTAGAATAAGTTGTTGCAACCATCTGTTCTTGAATAAGGGAAGAGCGGGCTGCCGAGTAAGCACCATCACGGTTGTGCAAGAGTGTTTGTCTTTATCTATATTTACGAAGGAGATACTGTTATGAAACGATACCCCCTACTCATTGGAATTCTCTTTATCTTGACCGGGTTTATCTCACCCGCTTATCCGTGGGGTGCTGCTATACATGCTTACATCGGTGAAAGGCTCGGTGATCGAGGTATATTGAAGGCTAATGTGGTCTACGGCGGGATGGCTGCCGATACCTTCAACTTCATGTTCGATACTCCAGAGCAGATGCAGTATCTTTATGCGGTGACCCATGGATTTCCGCCGTTTGGGCTCGATACGGTGCTTCCTGTATTAAGCTTGGCAAAGACAGAGCGTGAAAAAGCTGTCGCGTTTGGTTTTGTAACCCATAATAACGTGAATGGGGCCGATGCTACCGCGCATGGCGTTCCCTACAATTCCCCAGAGGGTTACGTCATCAAAAAGGCGCTTGTACTGAACGACATCCTCAAGCCTTTGTTAGAACAAAACGGAATATCGCTTCCTGATCCCGTACTCCTGGAGGTATCCCACACGCTGGTGGAATACGCAGCAGATCTGCTGATTCGGAAATACGATCGTTCTATTGGTGCCAGCATCATCTCATCCGCCATAACGCGTGATGAAGGTTTCCCCGCCCTGTTAGCTGAAGCCTATGCCCAGGGCTTTGCCGA
>CAYNXU010000341.1:0-1807 GCA_964401225.1 uncultured Nitrosomonas sp. | reverse complement strand
CGCGCACGAGATGCTGTGAAAAGACAAATGACGGGAGATGAGACTGTACTTTTATTAGAAACGCAAGATTCGGTTTCTGAAAAAATAGTAAACCCGGAAATCGATGCACGAATCCAGGCACTTCTTCTGAATTTGGATAATTTAACGTTGAATTATACAGACCAACATCCTGATGTCATTTCTACGCAACGTTTGATTGCGCAACTCGAAGAGCGTAAAAAAGAGGAAGCTGAGTTGATGGGGGCTGTGATGGGTGATCATGGAAGAAACTATAGCCCAATGCTGCAACAGTTGAATATTGCTTTGACGGAAGCCGAATCTGTCGTGGCATCCATGCAGGCACGTGTGGATGAATATACTGCTCGTTTTGAACGGCTTAAATCGATGAGTGTGATGATTCCTGCTGTTGAAGCAGAATTGACACAGTTAAATCGTGATTATGGCGTCAACAAGGCTAATTATGAGAAACTTCTTGAGCGCCGGGCTTCTGCTGAAATTTCTGGTGAGTTGACATCCACTACGGGACTCATGTCATTTAGGATTATTGATCCACCGACAGTCCCTGAAACACCTTCAGGTCCTGATCGTAGGAAACTGTTCTCCTTTGTTTTCATAGCCTCGTTACTGGGTGGTGTGGGGATTGCTTTTGTGATAAGCCAAATACGGCCTACATTCCACAGTCAGGCCGATTTGCGACAGGTCACTGGCTTGGCGATATTGGGAACCATTCCTATGATATGGACAGATCAACAAAAGTCAAAGCGCAGAAATCGTCTCTTTGCTTTTGGTTTTTTCTTATTGATGCTAATGACCGTGTATACAATATTAGTGGTGTATGTAAAGCTTCCTTTTTTAAATATGCAACTCGTTTGATTATTTAGCGTAGTGCTAGCAGGAAAAATTGTGCATATTTTTTAAAATTGTACTGGGAACAAAGGTTAATGGAGGGGAATGTGAGTATCATTGAAAGGGCTGCGAATAGGTTTGAAAAAAATACGAAAACTGCGACCACGTCGCAAACATCAGCAAATACTCATCTGGACCAAATCAATATACCGGTAAAGATTGATGAAAAGGTACCTGACAAAGAAACTAAGCAGGTAAATGAACGTGATACAGCGACTGCTCATAAGCGAATATCGATTAATCTCGACAAACTTCACCGATTAGGAATTGTGACGCCTCAACATGGGAAGACCCAGATTGCCGAGCAATTCCGTCTTATTAAGCGGCCTTTACTTACTAATGCGTTCAACCAGAATACCGGAATAAAGAATGGTAATTTGATTATGATTACCAGCTCACTCGCCGGAGAAGGAAAGAGTTTCTGCTCCATTAATTTAGCGATGAGTATCGCAATGGAAATGGATCATAGGGTTTTATTGGTAGATGCTGATGTGGCGCGTCCTTCCATTCCCAGAATATTGGATTTCAACCCGGAAGAAAAAGGATTGCTGGATATTATCCTTGATGATCGACTCGACGTATCGAATGTTCTGATAAAAACGAATATTGAAAAGTTAACCATTATTTCTTCAGGCACACGCCATCCTCATGCGACTGAATTATTGGCCAGCCAAAGCATGGGAACGATCTTGACGGAGCTCGCGCAACGCTATCGAGATCGTATAGTTATCTTTGATTCTCCTCCGCTACTATTGACGAGTGAGTCACGTGTGCTGGCAAGTCAGATGGGGCAAATCGTATTGGTGGTGGAGGCTGAAAGAACAACACAGCAAACTTTAAAGGAGGCTTTACGCCAGATTGAATCATGTGATGTTGTTAATTTAATTTATAACAAAGCCAG
>CAYNXU010000340.1:0-1808 GCA_964401225.1 uncultured Nitrosomonas sp. | reverse complement strand
AAATCGAAAGCAGAGAAAAGAAAAACGCACGGTGGTGACAAGAAAAGCTATTAAGCTTTAATTAGCCAGCAAAAGCAGGTTTCTGGCACGAGTTTTTTTACGTCGGAAACCTGCTCTTCTTTGTAAGTTATCTATATGCAATAGGTTGCAGCAACCAAAATGATACCTATGCCATTGCCCGTCACTAACCAACCCATACGGTTTTAATATTTACAAATTCGCGGATACCGTGGTAAGACAGCTCTCGTCCAAACCCGGATTCTTTGATACCACCGAAGGGTAGCCGAGGATCGCTTTTGACAATACCGTTAACAAAAGCGGAGCCAACATCTAGTTGTCGAGCAATGGCTTCACCGCGGACGGTATCGCGCGTCCAAACACTTCCTCCCAGACCAAAAGAGGTTTGATTAGCCATACGTATCGCTTCCTCAGTATTTTTCACACGCACGATCGCAGCAACTGGACCAAATAACTCCTCATCAAAGGCAGGCATGCCAGGCAGAACGTGATCCAATATTGTCGGCGCATAATAAGCACCTTGCGTGCCGATACATTTGCCACCTGCCACGAGCGCAGCACCCATGGCTAGACTGCGCTCGACTTGCGCATGTAGAGCATCGCGTAAATCGGTGCGTGCCATCGGAGCAATCGTGGTAGATTCTTCCTTAGGGTCACCACTGCGTAATTGGCTCACTAGAGTCTTAAAATGTTGCACAAAGGCGTCAGCGATCGCTTCGACCACAATAAAACGTTTGGCTGCGATACAGCTTTGCCCCATATTCTGGAATCGAGCAGTGACGGCTTGGGATACCGTCAATTCGAGATCGGCATCGTCGAGTACGATGAAAGGATCCGATCCACCCAATTCAAGTACACATTTTTTCAGGTGCTGACCAGCTATGGCAGCGACTTTACGTCCGGCAGCACTGCTACCAGTCAAGGTCACCGCTGCGATACGGGGATCAGCAATGATAGTTTCAGTTTGCTCTGAGGTAATCATCAAGGTACGAAAGGTATTCGCCGGAAAACCCGCTTCGCGAAATGCCTCTTCCAGTGCAAGCGCGCAGCGCGGCACGTTGGAAGCGTGCTTGAGTACGATGGTATTGCCTGCCATCATTGCAGGCGCAGCGGCGCGAATCAATTGCCAGAAAGGAAAATTCCACGGCATGATGCACAGCACAGTTCCCAAAGGTTGATAAATGACGAGACTACGGCTTGCATCTGAGGCAATCATCTCGTCTGCCAGATACGCACTCGCATGTTCGGCATAATGGTCGCAGCCCAGCGCACATTTATCCATCTCGGCTTTGGCCTCTTTCAGCAATTTGCCCATCTCGTCGGTGATCAAATTGGCATAGTCATCACGACGCTGACGAAACACCTGCGCCAGGTTGCGCATATAAACCGATCGTTGTTCAATAGTGAGCGCAGACCAACATGCTTGTGCAGTACCCACCTGACTTAATGCCGCTTCAACCGTACCCTCCTGCCATGTTGGAAAGGCGTGCAGGGTTAGCCCTGTGACGGGATTGATCGATAACATAGGCATAATGAGGGTCCTCTGAATAGCTTTTATTTCAATAATAATTTAGTAAACTCAAGCATAGGTACGGGGCGACCAAAATAATATCCTTGCACAAAATCACAGCCCTGTGCACGCAGGAATTCCAATTGCTGCTCGCTCTCTACGCCCTCAGCAACGACTTCCAGATCAAGCTTATGGGCAAGAGAAACACTTGCTTCCACGATCGCCGCATCACTCGCGTCATTCGTAATATCACGCACAAAGGCCTGATCGATCTTCAACG
>CAYNXU010000339.1:0-1824 GCA_964401225.1 uncultured Nitrosomonas sp. | reverse complement strand
TTAAACGTAAAGAATGATGAGGCTAATTGTAAAGCAGTCAAGCAATAAACGTAATACTGACTTCATGCCTTAATGTAAACTGCAAACTAAACTATCTAAAAGTAACTTGTACTGAAATTTTTCTAATGACAAAAACTGTTATAGATTTGATTCGGCACGGTGAACCCGTTGGCGGGCGCCGGTATCGCGGTCACAGCATCGATGATACGCTTACCGAAAAAGGTTGGTCTCAGATGTGGGATGCAGTGGGTGCATATAATGCATGGGAGCAAATCATCACCTCTCCGCTTCAACGCTGCCAAACATTTGCAAGTATGCTAGGAAATCGTCACGGAATACCTGTCACCGTTGAATCTCGATTCAAGGAAGTAGGCTTTGGTGCGTGGGAAGGACTCAGCCATGATGAAATTAAAATAGGAAGAACAGATGAGTATCAGGCCTTCCTGAAAGACCCAATAAATCATCGGCCACAAGGCGCAGAACCCCTTGGCGAATTTATTCATCGGGTCAGCTCCGCCTATGATGAAATCATTGAGTGTTATGCCAATCAACATTGCCTCATCGTGGCGCATGCAGGGGTTATTCGCGCAATTATTGCAAAAACAGTTCATGCGCCACCGGCAAGCCTCTATCGAATCAAAATTAATAATGGTGGTATAACCCGTATCCGACACACAGATATAGGCGGAATTCTGGAATTGCTGAATGGCAAGCTATCTGGATTAGAGCCCTAGCCAACGCGCAATGATATTGCGCTGCATTTCAGAAGTTCCGGAATAGATCGTACTGCCAATGGCATCACGCAAGGCACGTTCAACTTCATAATCCGCCATATATCCGTAACCGCCGTGTATTTGAACCGTATCGAGCGACGCTTTAACAAGTGACTCGCTGACAAACAGCTTGGTTATCGCCGCATCCAAGGCCACATTTCTCGTATGATCTAGCCGCCACGCTGCACTGTAAGCCAGTAATCTTGCTGCTTCCAGCTGTACTTTCATATCAGCGATTTTATGTGATACTGCCTGAAATTTTCCAATTGCCTGTCCAAATTGAGAACGTTTCCGTGCATAGGCAACCGAGGTCTCTAAAAGGCGGTCGATCGTGCCTACATGACTTGCGACGAGCAGGATGCGCTCCCAGTCCATCGCTGTGGAGAAGACGCTTGCGCTTCCGCCGACTGTACCAAGTACAGCAGTTTCGGGGACATAAACGTTCTCCAATAATAATTCACTGACTTGTGCTGTACGCAACCCAAGCTTCTCAAACCGTTTGCTATGTGAAAAACCTGGCGTTCCCTTCTCAATAAGGAATGCAGTTGCGCCACCATGAAAGCCCTTTTGCAAATCAGTCATTGCGAAAATGATCGCGAGATCGCCGATCGGTCCATTGGAGACAAATGCCTTGCTACCATTAATCCGCCAGCCTTTACCATCTGGTTCTGCTCGAGTTTGCATTGCAAAAGGATCGGATCCCGCTTTTGGCTCGGTAATCGCATGCATACCAATCAGGCTGCCATTACAAAGACCGGGGAGATAGCGCTGTTTTTGTTCATCCGTACCATGTTTCGATATTGGTACAACGCAAGCTAAAATATGTGCGCAAATGGAAAATACCAAGCCACCATCTCGGCAGCCGTAACCAAGTGCTTCTAAACCCATTGCGCAGGTCAACGCATCAACACCGCCACCTCCATAGGCTTTATCAGCAGGGAGACCTTGAATGCCGGTCTCTGCACATTTCTGCCAAAGGTCTCTTGAGAACTCTTGATTACTATCACGCATCACGACATCTTCGTTCAGTTCCCGCTGCGCAAACTTAACA
>CAYNXU010000338.1:0-1836 GCA_964401225.1 uncultured Nitrosomonas sp. | reverse complement strand
ATTTGCGCAGCCAACCTTTCTCGGTGCTGGCCCAGTCATTGAGATACTCCAGCGCAGCCTTGGGGAATGTTGCTGTTCCCAGCCATTCACGCAGGCTAAACAATTCATCCTCCAGCGCCTCGACTAAATCCGCTTGTGCTATTACTCGCACATTGGGGGTAATGAATACGCGCTGCAGGAAGCTAGCCACCAGCGGTGCATGATCGGAGCGCAATAGGCGCCAAGCCGGGTGGTTCTGACGGAGCAAATCGAGGGTGGCGTAGTCGAGGGTCATTGATGTAATGGATCAACTTGGAAACTGCGGTTTGACAGAATGGGGTAGAACAATACTTAAAATATCGGTCGCGTGTTTATATGTCAAGCTGCTATGTAGGTATGTAAGTAGTACTATGCCAGCATGATGCGCTTTCGCATTTTTGCGCTTAATCAATATTGCATATTTGCAGCAAAGTTCTATAATGTACATAAAAATTGTACATTAAGAGGATTTTCTGATGACATCAGTCAATGTAACCGAATTGCGCCAGCATTTACCCGAATATCTCAAGCAAGTTCAGGCAGGTGAGGAGGTCGTGATTACTTTACATGGAAAAACTATTGCCCGCATTGTACCCGATCGTAAAGAAAACGAACGTGAGGCGGCGCTTAAACGCCTTGATGAGCTTCGTGGTACGGTTATCGCTGAAGATATCCTTGCACCCCTTACTGAAGAATGGACAGCTGATGCTGACAATCTGTGACACACATATCCTTTTATTCTGGGCAGATCGGCCTGATCGTTTAACAGTATCTGCTCAGGAATATCTGGATGCCGGTAAGGCTGCTGGTCAGTTAGCGTGTGCTGCCATTAGCTTATGGGAAATTGCTGTGCTGTTTCGAAAAAAAAGATTGGTGTTACCTACACAACACACACCTACTTCTTATATGGAGGATATTATCCTATCATTAGGACTCAAGATTCTTCCACTGACGCCTGTTATTGCGGGATTAGCAGAAAGTGGCATCGTAATCCATGGAGACCCAAGCGATAGACTAATTGCCGCTACTACAATTGCACATCAAGCTCTTCTCATCACTGCTGATGAAAAGCTTCATGCGACACCTGGTCTACATTGCATCTGGTAATTCGCAGTAAAGTGCAACCTACTGATTTCTGCAGGCAGCTGACCGATCAAGTTCATACCCATACCATTGGACGTAGCCCAGTGCGCTAACGGATAGCGCGTATTGTGCAGCTGGATGCAGATGTCCCGCAGTTGATCCGGCGACCTAATATCTTGGTATTAATATCCAGGCTCCTTGCAGCTTCTGCTCTCGTATAGCTCTGATCAAGCACTTAACTAATAGCATCTAGGTTAATTTCCTTTGAGTATTTCTTTTTTTATGATCTTTCAATCTCCAGTTGTAACTACTCGCCCCCAAAAATATTTAAAAAAACACTTGACAGGTTTTTGGGCGAGAAAAATTCAGACAACCTGATCTCGAAACGATCCTCAATGTTAAAGGATTCTAAAGAATAGATATAAATCAATCTATTACATGAGTTAGCAGAGAAAACACAAAAATAAGCAGTCAAACAATCTGGATTTTGCGAAGATACGACTTTTGAGATGAGCTTTACACAGATATTGTTTTCGAGGGATCCCTGATGCCACAACTGCACTTGCCACTTTTCCCCCAAGGGGTAACCGAAGTCACCGAGAGCTTGACGTTTAAGCGTGAAGCAGATGGAATTACTTACTATCACGGCAGTTTACCGGTGTTCATCCATGCGGTTGATGATCTAGCCTCATTCAGAATGATTACCAGTCAATTCTGCGTTAGCGGTCATGTTAA
>CAYNXU010000337.1:0-1846 GCA_964401225.1 uncultured Nitrosomonas sp. | reverse complement strand
CCTGCATAAACATTCTAATCCAATTTCTGGAAGTTATTTTTAACGATATCCTTACTCTTTTGCGCATGTTTCACTGATGTTTCGTATCAGCCATGCAGCATCTCATTCACTGTCGCAAGGTCAAAATGCTCGGGATCGAACGGGTGTTCAATATCACCAGTTGCCCATTCCAGCATGCTATCGTGTTCCGGATGGGCGGGGTCGGAAACCGCTTCCAGAAATGCCATGTATCCCCAGATTCCGCCGACGTCTTCCGGTGGACAAGCACGTTTGCCTTTCAAACATACCGGCAATTGAGCGTCAGCCTCGAATGGCAGGATTTTTTCCAGCAGAATTTCATGTTCCCAGCCGTCGCCAAAATCATAGGTGTAGAGCAACTTTTCCTTTTCCTGCTTCAATACCTGATTAATCCGGTACTTGGCTTCATTGCGTACGTCCGAAGGGAATTCCGCATCTGGCATACCATAGCGGATATCCTCCTTGGCAAATTCATGCAGATGGGAATCGGTCCATCCCATCACAATCTGTAAAACATGATGAACATTTTCCAGACTGGCGGTGCTCGCGATCAAAAAACTGCGCCATATTGGTGGGCGTATACCCTTTAGCGTGACTTTGAGCTGATAGATTGACCGTAGCGCTTTGGCTGTCATATGTGTGTCCTCAATGTTATTCCTTATTCATGTACAAAGTGAACTATTGCAACCAGTATGACGAGAAAGAGAGTTCGAATGAACCTGTTGGCCACACGTTTGCACCGTTCATTTGCCAGAATAAGCCTTGTTAATCCGGTTTTACTGCTGTCAGTGATCTAATCCCTGAAATTCTGGTATTGCAATGGATAGTCAGTAATGGTTTTCTTGACAAAGGCAATGCATTCCTGCAAATCATCACGGTTTTTGCCCGTTACGCGCACGGATTCGCCCTGTATGCTGGCTTGCACTTTCAGTTTGCTTTCCTTGATCAGTTTGACAATTTTCTTGGCAAGATCGGTTTCCACGCCCACCTTTACTGTACAGGAACGTTTCACCTTGTTACCGCTGACTTTCTCGATCTTGTCGCTAATATCCAGGCTGCGAATATCCACACCCCGCTTGCTCAGCTTGCTCGTGAGAATATCCTGCACCTGACTTAGCTGGAAATCATTGTCGGCATGCACCGTAAGCTCCATTTCGGCCTGTTCCACGCGCGCATCAGAGCCCTTGAAATCGAAGCGCGTACCGACTTCCTTGTTGGTTTGCTCCACGGCGTTTTTGACTTCGGTTTTATCTACTTCGGATACGATATCGAAAGATGGCATGTTTACTCCTCCTTAAGCACTAAAAATGGCAAATTATTTGGGTTCAGCATATCAATACATGATTCAATACCTGATCTGGCATTGGATATATCAGGCAGTTTACCCCTATTTTATCTTTGCATTATCGCTCATGGCTGATGGGTACATCTCCAAAAGAGTCAAGAGTCTCTTCATAAATTTAATTCCTATTCTGTTTGCCATACCAGCACTACTGATCATGTTGTGCTCTGATTTTACTGGATACTTTGCCAAGAAAGCTAAGCCACGCTTGAATGAGAGGAGGGCTAGAAAATTTGAGGATTCGAACGCCTTGTTCTGAAGATTAAAAAGATAAGCGGAGAAATCGATCGGAGGCTTCCTTTCTATTCAGGTAAGCGACATCGTACAGGCTTTCAGGTGCTACCCTCCAGTAGGTTAATGAAAGCCGGTGCATGGTTGAAGAGGCGGGTTATACGCCGATGTCCTCTGCCCAGAGCGATGGATGGCTTTCCATAAACTCGCGCATGAGTTTGATGCAGTGTGGGTCCTGGATAACCTCAATCTGAA
>CAYNXU010000336.1:0-1860 GCA_964401225.1 uncultured Nitrosomonas sp. | reverse complement strand
GTGAATAACTGAAGGGCTACGGCGGCAACGATCTGCTGATCGGAAGCAGCTTCGCTGGAGAAACGGATTTTTTCACCTGTTACATGATCATGATCATCTAGAATGGAAACATGCCTTTGACCAATGTTACGGTGTGAGCCCATTTCGGCATCACCTGGATCAAATCCAGCAAAATAAGCGTTTGCACTGCTCAATCCTTTGGCAACGTATTGCAAGGTAGGCCGCATACTGCCGATATCAAGTGCTGCATCCAGATTACGCCCCAGCACATCAAGATAGCGATCCTGAGCGAAATCTCCCCCCGCCACCTCGCCGACGAGCAAGAAATTCGCTTTTCCAATATTGGCGGCAAACTCTTTAATGGTCCCACAAAAATTGCGACCATGCTCAAAGGATACATGCTTCAGTGTATCGATACGGAAACCATCACAATCGGTCAGTGCGATCCAGTATTTATAGCATTCCGCCAGGTTATTGAGCACTCCGGCATGATCCAGATCAAAGTCACGCAGCGTAAAGAAATCAGTACGTTTATGTTCTGCATGGGGATCTTCCAGGCTACCCCCCCCTAAATCACCCAACCCGGCACGGGTATAGCAATCGGGATCTTGCAGTTCTTGAGGCCAGACACCCTCATCCACATTGCTGACAGTAGCACCAATCTCTTGTCCTGCTTCGCCCAGCCATGATCCAAAATTATAGCGTTGTGGATATGATCTGAATGCAGGGGTTGCCTCACCATTAGGGTAAACCCAATTATACCCAGAATGGTTAAAGATGATATCAAGAATGATACGGATACCATGCTGGTGAGCTGCCGCCACAAGATCAACGAAATCCTTGCGTGTGCCGAAGTGGGGATCAACCTCCAGAAAGTGCTGGATACCATAACCATGAAAAGTATCCAAGTGTCCACGCTGCTTGAAAACCGGGCTTAACCAGATTGTCGAAATACCGAGTTGCTTGAGATAATTCAGCTTTGACTCAACACCTTTGAGCGTGCCACCCTGCCAGCGAGAAGCACCCGATTCCGCCCAGCGATCCCAGCGCCAATGCTGACCATCATGCCCTTGTGGTCGCGCGGTATGGCGATTCATTCGATCAAGTAGCGGCCGGCTAGTTTCCTGACCATCGCTAAAGCGATCAATCAACAAGAAATAGAGAATCTCATCTCGCCAGTCAGCAGGTGAAGGATAAAATTGTTGTCGACGTGGAAGCGATAGCTCTGCGCGAATGCTTCGGGGAAGTGTTCGTTGCAAAATTTCAGTTGCAAATATAGATGCCATCATCCCTCCTGCCCTGACGTTAAGTTACTTTATTGGCCGCTGATAACTTTACGCCCTGCAAAAAGTAAGGTCAATCAATCTTTCCTATTAATCAAAGGACCGATGAAGATGCATATCAATTCATGAAATATTTAAACAAGTATTTTAATAGTAAATCTTATCTTGCTTTTCTGACCAACTTGAGAAAACTTTCAGCGCCTCCACTCGGAGGAGTTGCTCCATTGGGATTTTGCGTTGCTGATGATCGGACATGATTTCTTCGTAAATAAATTGATCATCAAATCCGATTCGAGCTGCATCAGTTCTTGTGCACGCATAGAATACCCTTTCTGGACGCGCCCAATAGATAGCACCCAGACACATCGGACAAGGCTCGCAGGATGCATAAAGCTGGCAGCCATCGAGCTGAAAAGTGCCTAGATACCGGCACGCATTCCGTATCGCGTTGATTTCAGCATGAGCAGTTGGATCATTCGTCGAGATGACTTGGTTGTTACCTCTAGCAATGATCACGTTATCTTTGACGATCACGCATCCAAACGGTCCCCCTTCATTATTCTCCATCCCCTGCGAA
>CAYNXU010000335.1:0-1860 GCA_964401225.1 uncultured Nitrosomonas sp. | reverse complement strand
GGCTGCAACACCACATCGATTTCATGGGCTTGTTCATCGCGTATGATGGTTAATTTTACGGTATCACCCACACTAAATTCATCGATCAGTGCCAGCAGCTTGGAAACGGAATCCACGGGTTTGCCCTGCACAGCCACGATCACATCATTGGGAATGATGCCGCCATCAGGAGTTAAGATGGCTCCTTTTAAGCCCGCTTTATCTGCTGCCGAACCACGCGATACACGCAGTACGATCACGCCTTTGATTTTAAGTAGCGTTGTAATTCGTTCATTAAGTCGTTCATCGACATCAATACCCAGTGCAGGGCGTATGTATCTTCCTTGAGTGATGATTTGAGGAACCACACGCATCACGGTATCGACTGGCACAGCGAAGCCAATACCAACCGAAGCGCCACTTGGACTATAGATCGCAGTGTTGATGCCGATCAAGCGGCCCGCTGAATCCAGTAGAGGTCCACCTGAGTTACCGGGATTGATGGCCGCATCGGTCTGAATCAAGTGCTGGATTGGCGGACCGCCGCTTCCGCTAGCCAGTGAGCGATCCAGCGCGGAAACAATGCCCGTAGTCAGCGTCCAGTCGAGTCCAAAAGGATTGCCTATGGCGAAGACTTTCTGCCCGACTTTCAGGTCATGGCTGGTGCCTATGGGAACAGGCGGTGGGCGCTTAAAGCCGACACCGATTCTTAAGACGGCGATATCATGAGCTGGGCTGACTCCTATCAACGCAGCTTTATAATCGCGCCCATCAGCCAGCTTTATCGTGGCTTCACTGGCGCCCTCGATCACATGGAAATTAGTGACAACGTGGCCTGCATCATCCCAGATGAAGCCCGAGCCTGTGCCTCTGGGAACGGCAAATACGTTACGTGTCCAGAGATCACGTACTAGTCTGGCCGTTGAGATAAATACCACCGAGTCGCGCGATTTTTCAAAAAGCTCTATGGTCGCATGCTCGTCTGCGGCCAGATCACCTCGCGCAACAACTGTGCGTATGCCACCATCGCGAGGCGTAAAAAATGATTCGATCATGGGCATGGACCACCATAACAGCATCAGAGCAGCAATCGCCACTGTGAACGCTCTTAAACGGCGCATAAATGGATCGAAACCAGGAGGAGGAGAAGTGGGATACATAGTCAATTATTCTGATAAGGTCAATAAATCATGGCCGGGTTTAGGGATGTGAAACTACATTCTAGTCAGAAAGGGTGAGCCTGAATAGTTCATCAATCTTGTTTTCTTCAAATACATCCTTTCTGAAGTCGTTACATAAAAACTAACCACAAGACTTTGCACGCTGTTTTCTATTATTTGATATATTGAGCCTATGAAGAACTGATTCCCTTACAGCATTGTCTGATTTCAACATATCATTTTTCTTTTTAGCGGAAGCTAATTTTATAGGCAGTAAGTTATGACATATTCAAGCATTATCTCGGGGGTTAAGAAAAAATTTATAGCGCGCTTCCTGCAATCTTTACGTAATCTCTTTTTACTTGCTGTTGTGATATTTTCAGCCGCGGCCCATGCCGGAAGTAGTGCGGATGTAACTGGTTTGTGGCTAACTAAAAAGCAGGATGTCGCCGTACGGATCAAGCACTGCGGGGATGAGGGGTTGTGTGGTCATATCGCTTGGCTCAATCCTCAGGAGAGCGTAGAAAATCCCGCGTTATGCGGAACAAAAGTATTATGGAATATGCGATCAAAAGAAGGTGATCCCGCCGAGTGGACAGGGGGAACGCTTTACAAAGCGGATGAGAAAAAGTATTACGGTGCCAATTTACGTCTCACAGATGAAAATACCTTGGCGCTGCGTGCCTATATAGGCGTGCCGATGCTCGGTAAAACCAAAAGA
>CAYNXU010000334.1:0-1867 GCA_964401225.1 uncultured Nitrosomonas sp. | reverse complement strand
AGAAATTCGAATATTTGGGAAAATCACAGCAAATGTCGTTCCTGAGCCTGGTTCACTAGTAACTTTTAGTTGGAGGTTGTTATTGCTTGCGGCAATTTTGACGAGCGATAGACCAATACCGCTAGATGATTGATTATGCATTACTGCTCTTGGAGAATAGAAATATTCGTCAAAAATATTGGGTAAATCTTTTTCTTCAATTCCAATTCCATGATCGGTAACGGTTACGGTCGCTGAGTTATCTTGCAAATTGACAGCGGTAACGATTTCAATTGCGGCTTCGTCGTAAGAATAATTGATGGCATTGGCAATAATATTTTCTAGTAGGATTTCTATCTGGTCGGCGATGCTGCAAGCGAGAAAGTTTTGAATCGATAACGTAATTGCTATCTTCCTGGCATTGGCTACGGGTTCTAATTTATCGATGCATTTATGCAGCGCTGTTTCGATATCAACGTACTCCAGTGTATCTGAATTTTGCCCGGCTGTTTTTAGTCGCTCGAGCCTGAGTACGTCTAGAATCAAGTTAGACATACCCTGACCACGTTTATCAATTCTTACTAATACGTCTTCTAATTCGGGGGGTACTTGTCCGCAGTAGCCACCTTTGACGAGATTGATTTTGCTTCGAATGGCATCCAGTGGCGCTTTAAGTTGATGTGTCACAAGCATAGCGTACTGGTCTTTTGCAATTTGAGCTTGATTGATTTGTTCATAGGCTTCACGGAGATATTGCTCGTGTTTGCGGACAACAAGCGTCAGACGTGAGACCACATACCAGACGATAAGAAACAAAGTATCGAGCGCGGCCATCCATACGAGAACATGCCCCATATGCAAGCTTTCACTTGAATGGCGAGGGTCTATAAGGATCGATTGTGACACCTGAAAAAACATGCCGCTTTCAATGAGTAAAAGAATCGTGTACATCGCGGAGACTGTAATGGCGACAAATAAGCTTTCCAGCTCCGAGAAAAAGATGCATGCCAAAGCAATATGCAGGATATAGAAGAAGGGGGCGGGCGTTGCGGTGCTGCCAACATAATGCACAACTATCGATAAACACAGCAAGTCAACAATAATCTGCACCCAAATGTTGAATGAGGGTGAGTTATAGCTTGAAGACCGACAGAAATCTAAAGTATAGATATAAGCAAAATTGGCAGCACTCAAAACAATTGTGATAACAAGCGGCCAATCTTGCTGTTCTCTGATGCCCAGTTGAGTAAGTGTTTCCGATGCGATCAGGGATACGATCTGAAAAAGAATGAGCGCGCCGATGACAGCCCATCGGAAAATGATAAACCAGCGTATATTATCAATTAATATTTCGTCGCTTAATTTTTTTCCGCTTTCTTTTCCTCCGGCCGGGGTAAATTGCTGCTTAGGCTTGTTCCAGGAAAAATCAGCGGTAGCCATGAGTGCGTATCTTAAGAAACACTTGCCTTGGGCTTGGAGGTATCTAAACGGTCACGAATAATTGACAGTAAAACCGATGGTTCAATGGGTTTTTCGATAATGCAGATCCATTCTTGTGACTTATTCTCAAAATAAGGCAGAATCATATCGCCAAGCGAAGTCATAAATATTGCCTGCATTTTGGGGAAGCGCTCATGTAATTCAACGTAGGTGCTCAGGCCTGCATCCATGGATTCAACCATTACATCAAGAATCGCTAGATCGGGCAGTTTGGTGGAATCATTCAGTGAGTTGATGAAATCTGTGGTTGTTTGATAGCTATCAACTTCATATCCATGTGCAATCAGGATCTGACGAACGGTATCTCGAATATCAGGATCATCATCAACGTGGGCAATTCTTTGTGTCATATACATCTCCTTTGTTCAATCAAAAAGGCAGTGCTAAC
>CAYNXU010000333.1:0-1905 GCA_964401225.1 uncultured Nitrosomonas sp. | reverse complement strand
ACTGCCACGTGAATGATCACATGATGGCGGGAATGTCCGCTCGCTGGCGTGTCTTACCGTAATACCTGCTCAGGATTTTTGCGTGTCAATTTATGAAATATTCGGGTGAGGTTACATTTGTAGCAAAAGCTTTGTGACAGAAACACCAGGAAGGTTCAACGCGGTTAAACAATGCGCAGTAAGGTTCGCGTTACTCCCGTTTTGTACCTTCTTTTTCAAGAAATAAAGATAAAAAAACAGCATCACGTTTCACTTGCAGATGATATGAGATACCTTCAGAAGGCAAATCATGTCATCTTCCTGCTAGCCAGCCATTCAAAAGCCCGCCAGCCAGAGGTTAATCTAACCATAACTGGAGGCTATCCAAACGAACAAATAAAAAACATCCTATCTCCGGCAAAGGCCATTTCACCTGCCGGGTATTCAGTATTTATCGATTCTTTAGTTATCAAACCGTTAAAAGAAATATTTTATGAAACATATCAAATCAGGCAAGTGCGCAGGCATGGCTTACACACTTGAGAACCATATCGTCATCCTTGAGATTCAATTATGAACCACTTGTCATCGGTTACGCCTAGCGACCATACGCGTTCGGCAGAACCAAAAGGTTATCTTTTCTTGACACGCCGCATGAAACGAGGTGGCCGGTTTGTCGTTTGGCTGCGTCGTACCCATGCATGGCTTGGGTTATGGGGAGCAACGCTGGGATTAATTTTCGGGATATCGGGCATATTACTCAATCATCGCACCGAAATGAAACTTCCACTGGCCGAGCAACAGGAAGTTCGCCAGAAACTAATTCCACCCGCTGCCAGCTTGCAATCACCAGAAACGCTGGAAGCCTGGTTGCGCACGGAATTTAACTTGCCTTATGCCAAATCGCGTATTCAAGCCAAGCCGAAAGGGCCGACCCCATGGGGAGGAGGTCAAATTACTCAGCCAGAACATTGGAGTATCTTGCTCATGACACCCAACCGAAGTGTCAGTGCACAACATTGGCTGGGCGATGTGGATGTTCACATCGAGCAAAGAAAAGCCAATGCCTGGGCAGTACTTAACAATCTGCACAAGGGAAACGGAATGTCCAGCACCTGGATATTGCTAGTAGATACGCTGGCTGGCGGACTGATAGTTCTAGCCATTACCGGCACATTGCTGTGGAGTCGCTTGCATGGTCCTCGTTTACTGGCCGCAGGCTTGATTGGCACAACATTAACCACCTCTCTGATGCTTATTTTCAATGCGATATCGCTGTATTGATTATAGGAAAAAACCAAAAACATATTATCTCGTATGCAGTTGATAACTAACCTCTAACTTTTTAATACCGCCAGCCAGAAAGCGACCGTCGCTTGTAAGCCAGCCAGTTCTTACAAAACAGCCGGGAGCTTCATCTGTGAAAATAAAAACAACGTTATGCATCAAAGCTGAATTCAACCTTAAACGTATTCCCCTCGCAATCCTGATCGCTTTAGCGGGGATGCCACTCCATGTTGCCGCTCAAGGGAATGGAAACAAACAAAAAGACGATACTTTGCCAGCCGCCAAAGATGTTCAGATTGCCCAACAGGTGCTTCCTGAAATTCGCATAAACGCCGTTAAAGAGTCCGGTTACAAAGCGGACACCTCGACCACCGGTCTCAAATTCGAGGCCCCACTGCGGGATATCCCCCAATCGATCAATGTCGTCAAAGAAGAATTGATTCGTTCACAAAATGCCTTCAACCTGAGCGATGCGCTCAGGAATGTTAGCGGTTTGACGATTGCAGCCGGAGAAGGCGGGCGCACCGGTGACTCGATCACACTACGTGGATTCGCAGCTCACTCCGATACTTATCAGGATGGGGCAAAAGAAAACGGCCAATATTTCCGGGACACTTTTTTTATGGATCGCGTGGAAGT
>CAYNXU010000332.1:0-1919 GCA_964401225.1 uncultured Nitrosomonas sp. | reverse complement strand
TTTCGTTTCAACATGAAAACGAACTGATCCCCAGCACTGGTTTCCAGCCAAGTGAAAGGCAGGCGCGGGAAGGATTGCTCAAGAATATCGCGATTATGGCCTATTTCTACAATTAATAACCCCTCCTCGGTCAAGTAATTAGCGGCTTCTTTCAATATTGTTCGAATTATAGTCAAGCCATCCGAACCGCCGGCTAGTGCAATATCCGGTTCATGGCGGTATTCTTTAGGCAGGGCTGCCATCGATTCAGCGTTGACATAAGGTGGATTACTAATGATCAAATCATAACACTGACCACCTAATTGGCTAAACAGATCGGATTGAATTGGACTGATTTTATGCGCCAAATCATAGTGAGCAATGTTTTTACGGGCAACGTCGAGTGCTCCGGTAGAAATATCAACGGCATCAATGTGTGCAGTTTCAAATGCATGAGCAAGTAAAATGGCTAGACAACCTGAACCTGTGCACAGATCCAATGCAGAATGAATAGCATCGGGATGCATGACCCAAGGCGCCAAACGTGTTTGTAACAATTCAGCAATAAACGATCGTGGAATGATGACGCGTTCATCGACATAAAAGCTGAAATCCCCTAACCAAGCTTCATTGATCAGATAAGCTGCAGGAATTCTTTTGGTAACGCGTTGTTCAATGAGGTGTATTATCTGCTCACGCTCAGCTTCTATGATGTGTGCGTCCAGAAATAAATCTAATTGATCCGGTGAAAGATGCAAGACATGCAAAATCAGATGTGCCGCTTCGTCATAAGCAGTGGGAAAGCCATGACCAAAACACAATTCGGCCTGATTAAAATAGCTTATGGCAAAACGCAACAGATCACGCAACGTGCGTAACTCATTCTTGGCTTGATCAATGATTGAAATCTTGGATTGTTTAGAAGATGTCACGATGTTCGGTGATAAATGCGATTAGCAGCGAAGCGAATGTATCATAAAAAATAGATTCGCGGGTGCTCAATGATTCAATTTAATTTATGCAAAAAATGAATGACGAATATTTTATGCGTGTGGCGCTAGATCTTGCATGCATGGCTCAGGAGTTGGGAGAAGTTCCTGTAGGCGCTGTGATTGTCTGCAATGGCCAGATTGTGGGTCGCGGTTATAATCGTTCCATAAGCGCGCTGGATCCCACAGCGCATGCTGAGGTAACTGCATTGCGCGATGCGGCGCACAATTTACGTAATTACCGTCTTCTGGGTTGCACGCTATTTGTCACACTCGAACCTTGCACCATGTGTATTGGCGCGCTTTTCCATGCCAGAATCAAGCGTCTCGTCTATGCGGCTTCCGATCCTAAAACAGGTGCCTGTGGGGGTGTGTTAAACCTGCCAGCAGAGACTCGGCTTAATCATCACCTGGAAGTATGCGGCGGAGTGTTGGCGCATGAAGCGGGCAGGCTGCTTAGACAGTTTTTTATCAAGAAACGAGATGCTAGTAAGGCTGCCTTCTTATGAAAATTCATATCCGTATTACCCAACAACAGCTTGATTTGATCGATGAGGAAGACAAGCTAGCTAGCAGTTATTTGATATCTTCCGCTAAAAATGGTGTCGGACAGCAACGAGGGAGTTTTTGTACGCCACTAGGGAAGCATGTTATTCGTGCCAAAATTGGCGCTCATCAACCCATCAATACCGTGTTCATTAAACGTCGCCCAACGGGAGAAATCTATACTCCAGAACTGGGCATACGCTATCCTGGTAGAGATTGGATTCTGACGCGCATCTTATGGCTGTCAGGATGTGAGATCGGATTTAATCGACTGGGTTCGGTGGATACTATGCGTCGTTACATCTATATCCATGGTAGTCCAGATAGTGTAGAAATGGGCAAGCCGGGCTCAATCGGTTGTATTCGTATGCATAATAATGATTTGTTGGATTTATTTGAGCGAGT
>CAYNXU010000331.1:0-1932 GCA_964401225.1 uncultured Nitrosomonas sp. | reverse complement strand
TTTTGTGAACAACGACGTATTGTGACGAAATATGGATTTTTAGAGGTGCCCTTAAGTGAATAAGTGTATCTGATAGTTGCTAATGATAACGTTAAGTGGGTAGATTATAAAAGAAGAAAAATCAGAGAGAAAAGAATAAGCACATGGTTAATGAAGAAAAACTGTTTAAATTTAATGGAAAGCTTATATTTATTGGTTTTGGGAGTGTTGGAAAAGGATTTCTTCCGCTGTTATTAAGGCATGTTGATATCTCCCCTCATCAGATTAAGATTATTGCGGCAGACGATGGTGGGCAAGCTGTAGCAAACAAGCATGATATCTCATTTGAAGTTAACCCGCTTACTCCTGAAAATTACCGTCAAATACTCGACCCTTTGTTAGCACCCGGCGATTTCTTGCTTAATGTGTCGGTTAATGTATCGAGTTGTGCCTTGATTGAATACTGTCACTCGCGGAGAGCGCTTTATCTCGATACCTGCATTGAACCGTGGGCTGGCGGATATTCAGACACCAATCTTTCGCTCTCTGAGCGATCTAACTACGGGTTGCGCGAGGAAGCGTTAAATCTTCGTGAAAAATTAGGTGCGGGTCCAACAGCCATGCTATGCCATGGTGTTAATCCAGGGCTTGTTTCTCACTGGGTTAAGCAAGCGCTTCTCAATATTGCGCGTGATACGGGGATAAGTTTTGAAAAACCAAGAACACGAGCGCAATGGGCAGAATTGGCATCTTTGCTAAAAGTGACAGTTATTCAATGTGCTGAACGAGACACGCAAATGATTAATCCGCCTAAGCGCATTGATGAGTTTGTTAATACGTGGTCAATCGATGGTTTTGTTTCCGAAGGCATTCAGCCTGCAGAGCTGGGTTGGGGTAGTCATGAAAAACAAGAGCCGCCGGATGGTAAACATCATAGTTATGGGTGTGATGCAGCCATTTACCTGATGCAGCCAGGTGTGCGCACACAAGTGTATGGTTGGACGCCACGAGAAGGGCCTTACCGCGGCTTTATGATCACACATAGCGAGTCAATTTCAATTGCAGATTTCTTGACAGTCAAGGAAGGAAACAAGCTTGGCTACCGTCCAACAGTCTATTATGCTTATCATCCTTGTGATGCAGCGGTTCTGTCGATACATGAGCTCAATGGAAAGTGTCTAAAGCTACAATCAAGAACGCGCTTGGCAATGGATGATATCTATGATGGCGCTGATGAGCTTGGTATGCTGTTGATGGGGCATGCCAGGGGAGCATATTGGTATGGCTCGGCACTATCTATTCATCGGGCACGAGAGCTTGCGCCCTATAATAATGCAACGAGCCTGCAAGTCGCGGCCGGTGTGCTGGGGGGCGTTATCTGGGCCATGAGAAACCCGGGGGTGGGAATAGTCGAGCCGGATGAAATACCTTTTGATGAGGTGCAGCAAATTGCGGCACCCTACTTAGGGGAAATGGTCGGAAAGTATAGCGATTGGACGCCACTTCAGGAACGGGGCAAGCTGTTTGCAGAAGATCTGGATACGTCAGATCCCTGGCAATTCAAGAATTTTCGGGCCACTTAGTGATTTCGGAAGAAAATGCGTGGGTTGGCGTTGTTAAAGACATCTCTAAAAATTCAGAGTTTTAAACAAGACGAGGCGAGAACAAAAAATGTTGACGCAGCCTATGATTGATATGTAAGGAAACATTTTTTGTGAGCAACGACGTATTGTGATGAAACGGGGGTAAGCAGGCAATCCGCGAAGCGGATGCTCGCAAATATGGATTTTTAGAGGTGCCCTTAAGTTTGAGTTGGCAAAGTAACGCTAAAACCTCGATGTTTCACGTGAAACATAGTGAGCACAAAACCGAATTTTAGTGAACAAAGAATCTGAATGCCTTAGAATATAAAGGTAATTTACTTGCTTGTTGTCAATATACCTTTATGAGCTT
>CAYNXU010000330.1:0-1969 GCA_964401225.1 uncultured Nitrosomonas sp. | reverse complement strand
TACGAGAAGCTTGAAGGCAAGTTTGAGAATACCTTTCATTTGCCACCCCCACTAACATGCTCATATTGTGAGCTGAGGTTTATCTGCCAAATATAGCAGTGAATATATAAAAAATAAAAATAAGACTGGGAGAACAAGAAATCCAATTGTTACCGAAAGAAGAATCCGATAGAGATTGAGCAGTGCGGGCTCAAAGCTTAAGCACCAGTATTCCCAAATGCGCCCCATTTTTCCAGTATGTACCACAGTACAGTATTTTTCTTTCCTGCCTTGAAATAAAGTTCTGTCCAGCATTTCCCTTTTTATTTTCATTCAGGAAAAAATATACAGCGAGGTAACCAAGATGGATGTTTTCAGGAAAAGTATAAAATATTTAATGTGTTTTGCCAGTGCTACGTTATTGCTAGTAGCAGCGAATGCCAGTGCAGCAATAATGACTTTTAGCGATACGGTTGATCCAAACCCAGATATACTCATCGCTTTTGGTAACAACAAATCGTATAGCTTTACTCATAGCATTATTGCTGACCAAGATGGCGCAGGGACATTCTGGAGCGGAACATACGGTTACAACGCGCTCACCGATATCATTTCTAGCGCTTCCATTGCGCTCAGCTTCAAGGACGAGAGCACTGATACCGTACCAGAGTCGGTGCAGTTGGTCTTTGATGCGCAATCATTTGGAACGCAGATTATTACGAGTGGTGGTGCGACTTATGTTGCTACTATTTCGAGTGGGTGGGGTACGCTGTTAAATGATGGTATCCTGAATGTCACGCTGGAGAATGCCGGTATTACAAACCACAATCAAGATGACAGAAGCGACTTTCTTTTTCTTGAGTCTACGCTAACCGTTGAAATAAACAGAGGGCTACTGGAACCACAACAAGTTCCGGAGCCAGCTTCGCTTGCCCTTGTCTTTTTGGGTCTGGCAGGACTTACTTACAGCCGCCGCAAACAAGCTTGATTACCCAAGCAAGTTACCGACAACCCTGCTTAATACGATGGTTGAGTTATCGGGAGCTTCATCTGTCCAAATGAGGTTCCCGCAGATAGTCAAAAGATCGTGGTAAAAGTCCTTGGAATCACCATAAATGCATAGCAGGCGACTCTTTGGAAACTGCCAGCCGATTGGCTTATGGTTATCTATTTCAATCTTTAGAGAATAACACCCTCCACATAGAACCACTGTCCAGCCTTGCGCACGAAACGACTAATTTCATGCAAACGATGAGCGCGTCCTCCTGTTTTGTAACGTGCTATAAATTCAACTACCGCATGCTCCGATGTCGGTTGTTCGTGGCGCTTTACTTCTAGGCCCAGCCATTTGCAGTGTGATGTATCGGTCAATCTCAGCGAGGATGGGCGTGTGCTCTGACACCAGGTTGCTAAGAGATAATCTTCACGGCCAAGCGTGTATGCCGTGTAGCGTGAACGCATCAAGATCTCTGCAGTAGGTGCAGTTTGACCTTTATCCAGATAACAGCCGCAGCAGTCGATGTAGTTTTTATCGCTGCCACACGGGCAACGCGTCATTTTTGTATCCCTATTAGGTTCAAGATTCACTATGTTTCACATTTTAATTGCAATTTTGGAGATACAGAGGCACTCTACAATAGGTATGCTAGCTAGGAGGCTGTCCGGGAATAGACTGATCTACTGCGAACGAGCCTGATTGGCCGGATTTCCCGATTCTTTTCGTTGAATAGAACGGCTATTCGCCTCAAATAATCGAAAAATCCTGCTCAACCAGCCCCGCCCTCGGTACGATCGCTATTCTCGGACAGCCTCCTAGCGAGGATAAACATTAGGTGCCTATTATCCTATCTCAAAGAGCTAAATCATCTCCCGCTCATACTGAAACATACCTATAATCGTTTTTGCTCTCTAGTTTGAGGTGCGGTTGCGTGTCTGCAATAAATGGCAGCAAACATAATTTCTTATTTGTTATCATATAAATCATATAAGC
>CAYNXU010000329.1:0-1984 GCA_964401225.1 uncultured Nitrosomonas sp. | reverse complement strand
CCCATCATGCACGCCATTGCCGATGCCGGTTATACCACGCCCACTCCCATCCAGATCAAAGCCATTCCTCAGATATTGAACGGCGGCGATCTGCTTGCTGGCGCGCAAACAGGCACCGGCAAAACCGCCGGCTTCACCCTGCCCATCCTGCAACTGCTGAGCCAAAGAAAAACCGCCAGTATTACAAAAGGTCGCCCGCATTGCCTGATTTTGACGCCTACACGCGAGCTTGCTGCGCAAGTTGAAGAATCGGTCAGAACCTATGGTAAATATTTACCTTTGAGCTCTACAGTGATATTTGGTGGTGTGAGCATCAACCCTCAAATCACTCGCTTGCAAAAACCCCTGGATATTCTGGTTGCCACCCCCGGTCGCTTGCTTGATCATGTCAGTCAGAAAACACTGAATTTATCCGATATCGAGATACTCGTACTGGATGAAGCTGACCGCATGCTGGACATGGGTTTCATCCATGACATTAAGAAAATTCTTGCCCTGCTGCCCAAACAAAGACAGAGCCTACTTTTTTCAGCCACATTCTCTGACGAAATCAAAGTGCTGGCTGACGGCCTGTTGCGCAATCCCGGTTTTATTGAAGTCGCACGCCGTAATACCGCATCGGAATTGGTCGAGCAAACGGTACACTTAGTGGAGCAAAGCCATAAACGTGATCTGATGAGCCATCTGATCAAATACCATGACTGGCAGCAAGTGCTGATTTTTACCCGTACCAAACATGGCGCGAACCGTCTGGCAGAAAAACTCATCAAAGAGGGCATCGAAGCCGCCGCGATTCATGGTAACAAGAGCCAGGGCGCCCGTACCAAAGCATTATCACAGTTCAAGAACGGATCCATGCGCGTGCTGGTAGCGACTGACATTGCCGCACGTGGCCTGGATATCGACCAGTTGCCACAAGTAGTGAATTTCGAACTGCCGAATGTCCCAGAAGACTATGTGCACCGCATCGGGCGCACTGGCCGGGCAGGCAGTGCGGGCGCGGCCATATCGCTGGTAGATCGCGAAGAAATGAAATATCTTCGCGATATAGAACGCTTGATTAAGCGCGAGATCCCCAAAACAACCGTCGAAGGATTTATCCCGCCTGCCAAAATAGAGCCTGAAGCGCCAAGGCCGCCGAGAGAGCAGCAACGTCGCACTACCAGTCAAGGCAAGAAGCCAAACCATCTGGACAGGAAAACAGGAGAACGCGCCAAGGTCCAGGCAAATGGTCGCACCGAAAATGGACGCTCAGGGCAACACAATCCAATTCGTGCTACCAACTCAAAACCTACAGACAGCCTGCCATCAGACAACACGCAACACTCATCCAGACATCAGCCCGGAAAAAAAATGTCTGAAGCCGCACGCCATCAAGCCATGCCACAGACTTCCTGGTTCTCGCCTAAACCGAATCACCATTCCGGTAATCGTGGACGTTAATGGTTGAGAATACAGATAGACGGGAAGCTTGCCTCATCACTAGCAACGCAATTTGATTGCGTGCAGCAGAACGTGCATAGATTGTGACAATACAGGTTACTAACAAACCTTTGCACGTTCTCCAATTCTCCTACATCAAAGCGCTGCAATTACCGGCCGGCTTTGATGTAGTCGATAACAAGATCCATGTAAAACTATGCTTAACGAACAAAATTACCTGGCTAGGAGGCTGTCCGAGAATAGACTGATCTACTACGGACGAACCTGCCACGCCGCATTTTCCGATCCTTTTCGTTAAATAGAATCGCTATTCGCCTCAAATGATCGAAATATCCAGCTCTGCCAGCTTCATCCTCGCTACGATCGCTATTCTCAGATAGCCTCCTAGATCAGTCAGTCAGTTTGTCAGCAGCCTCGAGTCGTTCTGCCACAGATGCAACCGTCGTCGCCTCCACTACCCAGCATGTTTCATCAGGCGTCAGCGGCTCCTGAGTTTTCAATTGCAGCTCCAAAATAGCGATATCTGCCTCCGAAGCATCCT
>CAYNXU010000328.1:0-1992 GCA_964401225.1 uncultured Nitrosomonas sp. | reverse complement strand
GGGATAAGAGCACTGATAACCGTTGCAGTAATCAATATCAAACGTTGGGAGATACTTGTCCTTAATAAGGAAAACAAGACACTGGCTAGACTGTATATCGAAAGTTATTCAATTGAAGGGCAAGCTGATGCGAGAAGCATCCCTGATCGACTCATCATTTTCCCGGTCAGAGGCTATAAAAAAGTGTTCCAGGATATTTTGCACTACATTACCCAGCACGTGCATGTCTCCTGCGCAGACAACACGCTTTTTGCTGAAGTCCTTACCGTAGCCGGCCAAACGCCTGGCACAAGTGCGCTTACGATCACCCAGAAATTAACTGATTCACTGAATGCCAGGGAAGCTGTCCAGATTATACTGACCTATTTGCTCAATGTGATGCAGGCAAACGAACAAGGCATACGCAATGCGATCGATACGGAATTCCTGCATGACTATCGTGTCGCAGTAAGACGCACTCGATCCATATTAGGTCAGATAAAACAGGTGTTTCCTGATAAAGTAACCGATCATTTCAAACAAGCGTTTCGTTGGTTAGGCATGATAACGGGTCCCACGCGCGATCTCGATATCTATTTATTAACGTTTGACGAATATATGCGAGAGCTTCCTGCAGGGTTGCAGAATGATCTCCTTCCGTTCCGGCATTTCTTGCAACGTCACTGGAAAGTGGAGCATGAGCGCTTATGCCAAACACTCGAATCAAGCCGCTATCATAAACTGATCAGAGAATGGCAACATGCTTTAGAAAATAAGAATTTTCGAACACACACAGCAATTAACGCAGAAAAACCTGCCAAACAAGTGGCACATCAAAGCATCTGGAAACTGTACAAAAAAATACTTAAAGAAGGCATGTCGATCACAGAGCAATCGCGTGACGAAGATTTACATGAGCTCCGCAAAACCTGCAAAAAATTTCGTTATCTGATCGAGTTTTTTCATGACTATTATCCAGACAAGCAAATCAAGAAAGTGTTAAAGACACTCAAATTACTGCAAGCGAATCTGGGGGATTTCCAGGATCTCAGTATTCAGATAACGCAATTAAATCGGTTTGCACAGGACATGCAAAATGAAGGGTTGGCAGAAACAAAGACTATCATGGCCATGGGGGTATTGGTAGAAAAACTCATCACACGTAAGCAGGCTGTTCGAGCACAGTTCAGAGCATGCTTTCGGGAATTTACCTCACCCGGCAAACGAACAGAATTTATAAACGCACTTAGCTTTCATCATCAATCACCATCGGAAGGTATTTCAGGATGAAAATTATTGCCTGCTACAACATCAAGGGCGGTATAGGGAAAACAGCGACGACCGTCAATTTAGCCTATCTCGCATCCCGGGAAGGTGCCAAGACACTGGTTTGGGATCTCGATCCACAGGGCGCAGCCAGTTTTTATTTTCGGATCAAGCCTAAAGTAAAGAAAGGAGGTTCAGGATTACTTTCCGGCAAAAAAGAGTTGGATGAGGTAATTAAAGGTACTGACTATACAAACCTGGATCTTGTACCTGCTGATTTTTCCTATCGGAACCTCGATCTTACCTTGGATGATTTTAAACATTCCGATAAAAGAATTCGCAAGCTCTTGAAACCATTGGATACGAACTATGATTATATCTTTCTAGACTGCCCGCCCAGCATTTCTCTGGTATCCGAAAATATTCTGAATGCGGCTGATGCCATTATTGCGCCTACTATCCCAACAACCCTGTCGTTACGTACACTGGATCAGATACTCGAATTCTGCAATAAAATCGGTATTGCACACAGCAAGATTTTTATGTTCTTCTCCATGGTCGATCTTCGCAAAAAGCTGCACAAGCAAATCACTGAGAATCCACCCGATCATGTACGCGCGTTGAAAACGCACATTCCTTATGCAAGTGACATTGAACAAATGGGCATACATCGCCAGCCTGTACCTGTATTCGCTAAAAATAGCCGGGCAGGAAAAGCTTACCAAACACTCTGGGATGAAACCAAAG
>CAYNXU010000327.1:0-2006 GCA_964401225.1 uncultured Nitrosomonas sp. | reverse complement strand
GCCAATCAGGCTCGTTCGCAGTAGATCAGTCTATTCTCGGACAGCCTCCTAGGTGGCGATTGCCAGTCCGGCGTGATCGAGCTCACGTGGAAAAGGTTTGGAACCAGCGCATGCTGAGCTTGTTGAAAGTAAAGAAACACTCAATAAGCTCAGCGAGGAGGGAGGGTATAACGTTACTGCGCTGGATTAATATCTGTCGATGAAGTTGTGTCGACTAAATCACAATCACGTCAGGTAAGGGAAAGCCATTGAAATTACTGGCGTACGCAGTAGTATAAGCGCCTGCGTTGGGAATAAAGATGAAATCGCCTTCCTGTATATCTTCTGGCAGCAGTTCATCATGCATCAATACATCCACAGAATCACAGGTTGGACCCGCGATCGACCATGGGATATTATTGCCCTTGCGATTGGATAGGATTTCGTAGCGCAATCCTTCGCTAACTTCGATAATACCGCCAAATATGCCCGCATCCCAGTACATCCAGCGTTTTCCATTGCGTGTAGCCGTTCCTACTACTCTACAAACAAAGCATGCTGAATCCGATACCAGATATCGCCCGGGCTCTGCCATGATACGAATGTCGGCAGGAAGATCTGCAATAGCGGCATTGACGACATCTGCAATGACTTCAATGGAAGGAATCGGTTTGACGTGACGTACTGGATAACCACCACCAATGTTGAGCAAGCGAGGCCTTAGACCAGCCCGCCTCATGTCTTCGAAAACATTTTTAGCACGTTCGATGCCGACGCGCCAATTTTGTGGATTACGGCATTGTGAGCCCACATGAAAAGTCACACCAGCCAAATCCGCACCGAGAGAAGCAGCTTCATCAATAATGTCTTTGATATCGCCGAGATGAGTGCCAAATTTACCTGCCAATGGCCAGTCACTGCCAATGTTGGGCGTATCAATGCGCAAATACAATTTGGCATCCGGCTTGATGCTCACGATTTTACGAAGCTCTTCGATACTATCCAGCACATACCATTCCACGCCTTTGGACGCAGCGTACTCCAGGTAAGCGCGCGATTTCATGGGATTGCTATAGTAGATTTCCGCTGCGGGAACCCCCAGGCCAAGCAACAGATCCAGTTCGGCGATGGACGCAATTTCGAATCCCGATCCTTCTTCTATCAATGTTTTCAATACACGGGGATCCGGATTGGCTTTTGCTGCATAGTGTGGATGAACACGCGGCATAGCAGCTTTGAAACGACGGATTTTGTTGCGGATAATACTGCTATCGACTAACAGGAAAGGCTTGTTATAACCTTTTTTTAGTTGTTTCTCGACATGGGAGAGATCAAGACTAATCTCCGCGTGAGTGTCAAAGATAACTTCGTTTTCAATTCTTTTTTGTGCGGTGGCGGTATGCATTTTCATTGTTAACTCCTTCTAAGGGTCGCTACGTTTCTGGGATATGAATATGAACCAAATTAACTTGTACAAACGAATTCGCTTTGCTTTTCATGATGACCTCCTTATTTCCTTACGCTGATCAAGTGATGCAATTGATAAAGGGTACGAATTATAGGCTGCATTTCTGTGGAATCAAGCATTTTTTTAATGAAAGAAAAAATGGCTTATTCTCAACTATGAACACTCAGGGCTATTGGTTTGAAACATATGCCATTCTTCGTATTCCTGGTTACTTAAAGAATATGTTTTGAAGTAAATAATTTCTGTTTCTGACGTGAAAAGATATTGTTTGCAATTTGTTATTTTTGCTAATAGAACAATAATTTGCCGGAAAGTTGCTTTTTTATGCTGCAATAATTTTTATGGAAGCAAGGAGCATTCAGAAAACGCAATATTGCGATCAGTCAATGCACGATTTTCAGGCTGTTAAGCTCCACCATGCCAGAAGTAAACCGAGGGAGATGAAGAGTGAGAGCGCGATAGGCCATTTGCATAGAAGTGATTCTAAATGCTCACTCATCGACTGAGACTCAATCCTGGCGCTGATACGCTGTATAAACAGCTCCCACGATTGACGCCA
>CAYNXU010000326.1:0-2026 GCA_964401225.1 uncultured Nitrosomonas sp. | reverse complement strand
TCTCAAGTGTCAGATAAGATTTATAATAGCTGCCTGGTATATGATGATGATGGTAGGCAGGTAGCGCGTTACGATAAGATTCATTTATTTGGCCTTGCGCTGGGGAATGAACGTTTCGCGGAAGAAAAAACAATCAAGGCAGGGAATAAGGTCATTGCGATAGATTCTCCCTTTGGCCGAATAGGTTTATCCATTTGCTATGATCTTCGTTTCCCTGAACTTTATCGCATGATGGGCAATGTTGATATTATTCTTGCGCCATCCGCGTTTACTGCAATCACTGGTAAGGCGCATTGGGAAACTTTGATCCGCGCGCGCGCCATAGAGAATCAGGCCTATGTGATTGCGCCGGCGCAGGGTGGATTTCATGTCAATGGCCGTGAAACGAATGGTGATAGTATGATCGTTGATCCCTGGGGTGGGGTTATTGATCGTCTGGCACGTGGGCCGGGGGTGGTGGTTGCGGCGCTGGATCGTGCTTACCAGTCTAGCGTGCGTGCCAGTTTGCCTGCATTAGAACATCGTTGCCTGTATCCAGGCTGATGGTAAGTAATGAAGGTGTTTATATGCCATGCATAGAAGGATCGGGTGCTTCTCCGATGTGTCGATGGTTGAAGTACTCGTCTGTTTTTGCTGCAAGAAGATAAAACAAATCCTAGGGAAGTAAATTTAATTTCAAGATGAATGAATCTTTTACAATTGCTGATCGTTGTTTGCTAATGCCCTATGAGCTGGATGCGGATAGATTGCATCAGGTATTTGGACAAATACTTACGCACCAGATCGACTATGCCGATCTGTATTTTCAATATAATCGTTCAGAAGGGTGGGTTCTTGAAGAAGGAATTGTTAAGTCAGGCAGCTTTAATATTGATCAAGGGGTAGGGGTACGCGCGATCAGTGGTGAAAAAACTGCATTCGCTTATTCGGATGATATCAGTCTTAATGCATTAATAGCTGCAGCAAAAGCAACGCGCGCCATTGCTAACCAGGGAAACATGCATTCCGTCCAAGTGGCGCAGCAAGTGGCGCGATATAACAACCATTCGCTTTACCTTCCTCACGATCCCATTGCAAACTTTAAAGATAGCGACAAAGTTGCGCTGCTGGAAAAACTGGAAGGTTTAGCGCGTGCGATTGATAAGCGTGTTATTCAAGTTGTCGCATCACTTGCGGGTGAGTATGAAGTCATCATGGTGGCGCGCAGTGATGGCCTGCTAGCAGCTGATGTGAGACCGTTGGTGCGTGTGTCGTTACAGGTGATAGCCGAGGAAAATGGACGGCGTGAGCAGGGGGTGGCTGGCGGGGGCGGGCGCTTTGATTACGCTTATTTTACTGATGAAATATTAAATGATTATGCACAAAAAGCGGTACATCAGGCTGTGGTGAATCTGAATGCACAGCCTGCGCCAGCAGGCACCATGACGGTAGTACTGGGAAATGGTTGGCCTGGTGTGTTGTTGCATGAAGCTATTGGCCATGGATTAGAAGGTGATTTTAATCGCAAGGGTAGTTCAGCATTTTCTGGGCGTGTTGGCGAACGTGTTGCGGCCGATGGTGTGACTGTCGTGGATGATGGCACAATTGCCCAGCGACGTGGCTCATTGAATATTGATGATGAAGGCAATCCTACGCAATGTACCGTATTGATTGAGAACGGTGTGCTTAAGGGCTATTTGCAAGACAGCTTGAATGCACGGCTTATGAATCAACCGTTAACGGGTAATGGGAGGCGTGAGTCCTTTGCACATATTCCCATGCCACGCATGACGAATACCTATATGCTCAATGGGGACAAAGATCCGGAAGAAATTATCGCCTCGGTGAAGCAAGGATTATATGCCGCAAATTTTGGGGGGGGGCAGGTAGATATTACGAGTGGTAAATTTGTTTTTTCTGCTGCGGAAGCTTACATGATAGAGAATGGCAAAATCACCTATCCTGTCAAAGGGGCTACGCTCATTGGCAATGGTCCGGATGTGCTGACCCGTGTTTCTATGATAGGCCATGACATGGCGCTTGATCC
>CAYNXU010000325.1:0-2033 GCA_964401225.1 uncultured Nitrosomonas sp. | reverse complement strand
GTACTTCCCAACACATTACCGAAACGCACAATGACAAAACAAGTTTTGGATAAAACAGCATCCTTATCTCCAGCGCGTAGTAGTGATTGTTGAAGCGCCTGACACACCATTTCAGCCAATCGCTTGCTAGCACCCATCACATTGGTTGGGTTTACGGCTTTATCGGTAGAAATCAGCACAAATTTCTCCGCATGGTAATCAACAGCCACTTTTGCCAAAATATAAGTACCCATGACATTATTCAGCATAGCTTGCCAGGCGTTCTCATTTTCCATTAAAGGCACATGTTTATAAGCAGCAGCATGAAATACTGCAGTCGGCTGGTACTTAGCGAATACTTGTGACAGCCTTGCACGATCTTTTACATCCCCGATCACAAAAGCCATGGGTATACTTGGGAATCTGACCAAAAACTCCTCTTGTATGGTATATAGAGCAAGTTCATTCAATTCATACAACACGAGTTGCCCCGGGTTAAATGCCATGATTTGACGGCATAATTCTGATCCAATTGAACCGCCCGCTCCAGTAATGAGTATCGTCTTCCCTGCCAGCAGATCATGCAAGCCTTCGGTATCGAGCACCACCGGCGCACGCCCCAGTAAATCATCCAGTCCCACATCACGAATTTGTGACACTGTCATTTTACCACTCATAAGATCAGCATAGGATGGGACTGTTAGTGCTTTAACACCAATATCCGCGCACATCTCGAGCGCCCGGCGCCGCATACTTTGTGACGCTGCCGGCATAGCAATAATGACATGCTCCACACCCAGTTTCTCCACCCATACCGGTAATTCATCGATCATCCCCAATACACGAACCCCATGAAGACGCGCCCCCAATTTCTTTGGGCTATCTCCGAGCAGACCTGCAACTTGCCAATCGGGACTGCGAATTAATTCTTTTACCAGATTGATAGCGGTACTGCCTGTTCCCAACACAATGACCGATTTACGCTCAGAATTATTCAAGCTGTAGAAACGCCGCTCTTTCCATGATCGATAAAGTATACGACTCCCCCCCATAATCAAGAGTAACAGGAGTGGCGCAAGAAATATCACGGCACGAGGTACCAGGACCGGCAGCTTCAGCATGAACATTACAAACGGCACGATCACTGCACCGAGTGCTACGGTTAGAAGTATCCGTTTTAGATCTGACAAACTGGCATAGCGCCATAAACCGCGATAAAGACCGAATAAGTAGAAAATGGCTGCTTGGGTAGGCGCAATCCAGATCAAATTTTCCTTGAGTGATACCTGAAAGTCAGCAGGAATTCCAAAATTGAAGCGAAATAGATAGGCAAGCCACCATGCCGCAATCACTGCAATGAAATCATGAATGAAAGCGATAAGTGAGCGTTTATGGAATTTACTTGCGATCATTCTATATCTTATCGAAGCGATTACGCTGACACCAATCAAAAGCCAGCATTATAATCAAATAACCTCCCCCCCACATCACCGTTAGCCAATTCTGTGCGATTAAATCACTGTTGTCTGCCCATACCGCACTTCCACCGACCATTAGCATCAACATATATCCCAGTAAAGCCGTATTGCGATGCCCAAATCCGCTTTGTACGATTCGCTGATAATAATGCTCACGATGCGCTTGCCATATCTTCTCACCACGAAAAAGCCGCTTTACCAGTGTCACGGACGCATCTGCTATAAAGGGGGAAAATATCAGTATAGGTAACCACAAAGTCCACAACTCATAAACCCATCCCAAGATACCCAGTGCTGCCGCCAGAAACCCCAAAGGAACAGCGCCTACATCTCCCATAAATATCTTAGCCGGATGAAAATTGAATCGTAAAAAAGCACCCGCAGCAGCCATGATACAAAAATTAACCATCGCAAACTCACTATCACCCGTAAGCAATGCAGCCGCGCCATAATAACCAAAACCAATGAGCGTCATACCCCCTGCGAGCCCATCGGAACCATCCATAAAATTAAATAGATTGATCATCCAAACCATAGCAAATCCAATCACTATCACCATACCCCAACTGTAACTAT
>CAYNXU010000324.1:0-2038 GCA_964401225.1 uncultured Nitrosomonas sp. | reverse complement strand
ATGTATGAATCTGAGCATACTAAATTTATGCGAGAATTATTTGCACAAAGACCTTATCTGCGCGAGCAGCAAAAAGAAGCGCGCGCTATTTGGTGGGATAAAAAAGTAAATCAAGAAGAGCAGAAGCGTTTCAAAGAGTCAAAAGTGCCACAAAAAAGCTATGTTTATTTTGATTGGTTACAGAAATAGACAAAAACCCTTTAGTGTTTTAAGCACAATCTGTCTATTGGCGTCTTTAGCTAATCGATAAATTAGCACGTAATCAAAATTAGCTTTGCTTTTTGATTACTGAAAATCATGGGGATAGTGCCATTTGGAAGATGTTCCATTACATATACTACTCATTGCATTAGTTTTATTATTAATTCTATCTGGTTTTTTTTCGCTTTCCGAAACCAGCATGATGGCGATAAATCGTTATCGCCTGAAACATCTTGCCAAGCAAGGGCATCGTGGTGCACGTTTAACCAGCCAATTACTCGCTAAAACTGACCGATTGCTCGGGGTGATCTTGCTGGGAAACAATCTGCTGAATACTGCCGCTGCAACGCTAGTCGCGGTAATTATTTCAACCTTTTTTGCGCATAATGATCTAGCACTGCTAATTGGAACAATAGGTGTGACCCTGGCAATATTGATTTTCAGCGAAATCACCCCAAAAGTCATCGCAGCCGCCTATCCGGAGAGAATTGCTCTTGCAGCAAGCTATGCCCTAACACCCTTATTAAAGGTTTTTTATCCTGTCGTCTGGTTCGTTAATCTGTTTGTTCAAGGGCTTTTGATTCTTTTTCGCTTGAAACCCAAGGACAATACAGCACACAAAATTAGCCCGGAAGAACTAAAAATGCTCGTTCTGGAAGCAGGCCATTTTATCCAGAAAAAGCATCAAAGCGTACTAGTTAATCTTGTCGATCTCGAAACAGTGACCGTTGACGATGTCATTGTACCGCGTAGCCAAATCGAAGCAATCGATCTGGAAGCCGATGATAGTATCATTCATGATCAACTGATGACCTGTCATCATACACGCCTGCCAGTATTTCGTGAACATCTTGATAATGTTGTCGGAATTATTCACGTTCGCAAGGTATTCAACCAAATGCGAGGGGGTAAAATTACCGCAGCGATGCTTGAAAAAGTAATGCAAGATCCTTATTTTATCCCTTCCGGCACACCGCTATTCTCGCAAATGCAATTCTTCCAGGAAAATCGAAAACGAGTCGGTTTGGTTGTCGATGAGTATGGCGAATGGATCGGACTAGTGACGCTGGAAGATATTCTTGAGGAAATTATTGGCGAATTTACAACACATTCACCTTCTCAGACCAGCTCGTTCATGCAACAGCCAGATGGTAGTATAATAGTCGAAGGTAGTGTTTTATTACGTGATCTTAATCGCAAGCTTGGGTTTGATTTACCTTTGGATGGACCCAAAACGCTCAATGGCTTAATTTTGGAGCATTTTCAAGATATTCCCGAAGCAGGGATAGGGTTAAATATCGCAGGATATCCTATGGAAATCATTCAAACTAAAAACCAGGCTGTCAAGGTAGTACGTATTTATCCAGCTTTACCAAAGCCTGAATTAAGCTCGTGAAAGCTTCAACAGGCTTTCTTTACAGATCATCATACGAGAGTAGTTTTACGCGCTCATAGCTCAGTGGATAGAGTACCGCCCTCCGAAGGCGGGGGTCGCACGTTCGAATCGTGTTGAGCGCGCCATTTTTTTCGGAATTTTTAATCTCTGCGGGTTCAATTCCCTGTCCCAAGGGGCAAAAGCTGGTTGATAACCAGCAGTTTTAAGAGCGTAGTTAATGCCTCCTGGTTTGCTGCGGGTAGGCGCTTTATTGGATAACTTGCTCCATTGATTCTACGTCGTAATTCTGTGCAGATAGAATGGAAACAGCGAAAATTAAGCATTTTCGCTTAAGGAAATAGTAGGATGGTGATTTTAATTGCGCAGCCGAGGTTGCTACTATTCTGACCCAGGATTAATTATCTCAAGGGTATCTCTAAAAATTCAGAGTTTTAAACAAGA
>CAYNXU010000323.1:0-2050 GCA_964401225.1 uncultured Nitrosomonas sp. | reverse complement strand
TCGCATAGTAACGCAGCAAATCTTTTGCCAGCAGAATACCAATCACCTGGTCTTTACTACCGTCGGTCACAGGAAAACGTGAATGTCCCCTTTCAATGACATAAGGAATAAATTCGGCCGGTTTCTCGCTGATATCGATGGTATCCATCTGTGAACGCGGCACCATGATATCGCGCACCTGCATTTCGGATACGTGCAACACCCCTTCAATCATGGCCAGCGCATCGGCATCGAGCAAATTACGCACATAGGCGGAATGAAGCAAGGCGACCAATTGCTCACGATCTTCGGGTTGACGCAAAAGGAGTGAACCAATGTGTTCAATCCAACTGGCTTTAGATGAGGAATTACTCATGATTAATTTCAGCATCGATTGAAATATGCGCTGTATAGCGCTGTTGAAAATACTGGATGGTGATAGGCAAGCTGATCTGCTGCAAAGTCCCATAATGGCAAGCGGCGGAATGCACAGCAAGTTTGAATGGAATTTTGTTCTTACAAATACACTGAAAGGAAATGGGAACAACCTTATTGTTCATAATAAGGATCAGCGTAACCTAGTTGGGTAATGATATCGGTTTCAAGCTGCTCCATGATCACCGCATCTGCTTCATGTTCGTGATCATAGCCTTGTAAATGCAACACCCCATGCACTGTCAGATGCGCGTAATGGGCTGCCAAGTTCTTTTGTTGTTGTTGTGCTTCACGGATCACAACCGGCGCGCACAGTACGATATCGCCTGACAAGGGTTGCAGCTCATCGTAAACGAATGTAAGCACATTCGTTGCATTATCTTTTCCGCGGAAATGACGATTAAGCTCCCGGCCTTCGTGCTCATCGACAATACGCATAACAATCTCGGCAGATTGCATCAGCGCAGCACTCACCCATTTACGAAACTGCAACCGGTTAGGTGTACTGGGAAAATCGGCAGCATATTGCAGTGTTAATTTGAATTTTTTATGACTTGTAACAGGGGGAAGTTCGGGAATCTTACTCACGTTTTTCATGTTTCTCGTAAGCGTCAACGATACGCTGCACTAGCGGATGGCGCACGACATCCTCAGATTTGAATTGAGTAAAAGCAATACCGCGGATTTTTGCCAATACATCCCCCGCCTCAACCAAACCACTTCGCTGGTTCTTGGGTAAATCGATCTGAGTGATATCGCCGGTAATAACTGCTTTAGAACCAAAACCGATTCGAGTCAGAAACATCTTCATTTGTTCCGGCGTCGTGTTTTGCGCTTCATCCAGAATGATGAAGGATTGGTTCAAAGTACGCCCCCGCATGAAAGCTAACGGTGCGATTTCAATGGCACTGCGTTCAAATTGCTTACTGGTCTTGTCAAACCCCATGAGGTCATAGAGCGCATCATAAAGCGGACGCAAATAAGGATCGACTTTCTGCACCATATCTCCCGGCAGAAAACCCAGGCGTTCACCCGCCTCAACCGCGGGCCGCACCAGGATAATGCGCGAGACGGTTTCGCGTTCCAGTGCATCGACCGCGCTGGCCACCGCCAAATACGTTTTTCCGGTTCCCGCCGGGCCAATGCCGAAAGTGATGTCATGTTCCTGAATTTGCTGCAAATATTGCACTTGACGCGGCGTGCGGCCATGTAAGTTACTACGGCGTGTGAGCAGCTTGGGTAAGGCCACCTCAGGCGCCACAGCCTCCTCTCCAGGCGCTTGCGAGGAATAGCGTGTGTTGGCCGCCTCGATCAAACCAAGCTGCACTTGCTCAACGCTGAGATGATGGTGCGATTGATTGTAAAAATTCTTCAGAACTTGCGCAGCAAGCTGCGTTTGATTGGCTTGGCCGCGAAGACTAAAACGCTCGCCACGGCGAGCAATCACAACATCCAGTGCGGTTTCAATCTGTTTGAGGTTTTCATCTAGCGCGCCACAGAGATTGGCTAGACGCCGGTTATCAGCCGGAGAAAAAGAAATCTCGACAGGTTTAGGTTTCAAATCAATGGATATATAAATGCGACATGTTGATTCTCGCAGGGGTTAAGAAAGAATGCAAGCGATAATAAATCACTC
>CAYNXU010000322.1:0-2066 GCA_964401225.1 uncultured Nitrosomonas sp. | reverse complement strand
TTCTTGATTCAGCTGATCCAACTGCTGGGTCAAGGCACCCACGTTCAGCCAGCCAAACCCCTCAAATTGAGCTACCCAGCGAGCACGCAAGTAACCGAAACGATCGATCATAAATTCCATGTGACCAGGCATCATTCCCGTTCCCAACATATCAGGGACCGTTCTTACCCTACGATACAACAAATAACTATTCCTGATTTCCAACCAACCCTCAGTCACCACAGGAAAAGGAAGGTCATGCGTGATGTCTCTCAGTTCTTGCTCATCGAGTGCTCTCATGGGAACAGCCATAATCTCAGCATTGAAGGTAAGATTGATCTCCTCATAAGCCGCTTTTAATTGATTTAAACGCTGCTGAGATTCTGGCCAGGAGAATAGCACCAGCAGTACATTTTTTTGCCCACGAAAATCTTTTAAATTACCGCTTGAACCGTCATGCGCAAAATAGGCAAAGACAGGCGCAGCAATCGCCGGCGTTTCCGGCATGATCATGCTTCCCAGTAGACGTGCATCGAAGCCGCGTGACAGGGCATGCAAATAATTGACGATATCCCAACGATTTTCTTCAGATAGCATGTCAGCAAAACCGGGCATATCGGTTTCAGGAACACCATAGGATATCCAGTGAAAGAAATTCCCGACGGTATGTCTAATAGTATGGGGTTCTGTCATCAGATCGGTTGGCTGGGTTGACAATGTCGCAGCAAGCACTCCATTACCTTTGCCTTGCGGGCCATGACAACTCGCGCAATGCTTGGCAAATAGTTCAGAACCATTGGATATCGAAATCGCATCGAATACCACCGGTGTTTTTCGATAGGTTTCAGGAAAAGCTTCGATTGCCAACGGTGGTAACGCAATGACCATAGCAATGATCGCCAGTACGCCAGAAATCAGGAGGGTTTTCAGCCTACCCCAATGAACCTTCATTCCCAGCCAAATCATGACAGGCACGAATACAAACAGCATCAATCCAGACCAGAATCTATCCTGCACATTGGGCTCGTCCCACATCGCATCAACAACGAAACGGAAGGGATAGGGCCAGTTTTCGACAATAGCATGCTTGGCAGGCAATGTATTAGCCAGCAGAGTAGCGAGCAGCACCAGCAACAACGCAAGCATGAATTCGATACCAACCCACTTTCTCATATGCTCTGCACCAGCCTTAGCCTTCTCAGTGTTATCAATCTGAGAAAACAAAGGCAACCAACGGTAACGTGCTCGATACGCAATAAACAGAATGATTGCCAATACCGCAAGTTTGAAATTCAACAACCAGCCATACGTACTGGCAACCAGCGTATGATAATATTCCTCAACCATGCGATCCGCCACTATCAGACCGGTCGCCATCAGTAATAACATTACGGGCAATGCTATCGCTGAAAATTTTTTCAGCGATGCAGCATCCAACAAAAATGAGACCTTATCTGCATTCTTACGCGCGTCATACACAATAAACAGAAAAGCGGGCAAGGCACCAAACCATATTCCAGCCAGCAGGATATGCAGCGCATAGGGCGCTAACGATTCAAATGAGATTTCCTCCGCACCCGAATGACTGACGATAGCACCGGCTATCAAAGGAAGCGATGCAGCAACAGCGCACAAGATATAGTGCCATCGTACTCGATGTATACGCCGGATATACAGGATGACGCCAAAGAGCATAACTGCCGACACTGCCCGCCCCGCCCATATCTGCCCTACCCGTGTCTGCCGCACCATCTCGAACCACGCATCCGGATGCCAGGTGTTGGCTAGCGCTCCCGTAGCTTCGCCAGTCGTCGTGGCCAGAATCCCGATCAATCCCAACAAAACCACACTCGCGAGCCAAGGAAACCCTTTCTCCAGACGAGCCACCCATGAGGTCTCAAGTATCGCTCTTTGTTGTGCCACAATGGCAAGAAAAACACAGCTTCCAAACAAGATTAAGTTGGCAGTCAATTGCGACCACCGCGCAAAAGCAGCAATGAATTCGATCATGATTTTACGGTAGGAACGTTATGGTTCTTTGACAATACCCGAGAAATAGGTTGCAGTGGGTGACAGCCAACCTTGGA
>CAYNXU010000321.1:0-2077 GCA_964401225.1 uncultured Nitrosomonas sp. | reverse complement strand
AAAAATTTAGAGTTTTATACAAAACAAGGCACGAGCAATAAGTGTTGTGACAAAATTTGGAATTTTAGAGATGCTCATATGCCATAAATATTCTCAAGCTTGCTCTTTATGTAGAAATTTTGCATCTAAGGTGCATTCAAGTAAATCAATCTGAGATATTTCTAATTTAATAAGTGTGCCTGGCAACAGATCGGGCAACGAAGAAACGCGCACGATCAAAGGAATGCGATCAAGCTTTACCAGATTCTCTTTAAAGACTTGTGCTCCCGTGATTTGAATATTTTCTTGTAGTAACCAGCGCAGACACCAGTAACGTTCCATGGCGCGTTGGAAATCGCCATATGCACTATAAATTTGTTCAAAATCCCGCATTGATACTAACAAATCATCGCTCTCTTTAGAATAGGGCGGAGCTTTATCCGTCAAAAGTGCGATAAGTTGTCGCTGGTTGATCAGGTCGACATAGCGACGCATCGGGGAGCTACTCCAGGCGTATTGCGCAACGCCTAGGCCTTGATGAGGCGCCGGGGAGAGGCTCATTCTTACCTTCCCCCCATTTTGGCTGCGGTAAATACCTGCAATTCCTGCATCAGCAAGTTGTTTACCCCATTCGGTATTGGCGAAAATCATTAATTCGGAAACGACTCTATCGATCGGTGAACCGCGTCTTCTCTCCTGAATGCTGATACGATCGTGCTCAACGCAGAAGCTATAATCAATTTTATCGTTGTTGATGTCATTTTCTTTGCCACGCAGTATTTCCATCCTGCGGGAAAAATTCCAGAGTAAAGATAATTCAGTAGCAAAAGGGTAATTAGTAATATTTTTCCTTAGAGTATCTTCGTTAAACTGCTGTTCCAGGGTATCGTGGCGCAGATTAGCGATAACGCTGATTTTTTCTATCCGGCTTTGGGTAGCGATGACGGTAAAGTCGTCTGTAACATCGAGGTAGAGAGACAGCGCTGGGCATAAACGTGCTTCACTGAGCGTGTAGGCTTCAATCGTTTTCTCGGGAAGCATGGTAATTTTTTGACCAGGCAAATAGACTGTAGAAAGGCGTCTTGCAGCCGCTTTATCTAACAGTGAACCAGGTGTGATTCCTAAAGCGGGGGCAGCGATATGGATGCCAATACGGAAACTTCCCAGGGTTAAAGGTGTAACCGAAAAAGCATCGTCAATTTCAGTGGTAGTGGCATCGTCAATGCTGAAAGCAGCTACGTTTGCTACAGGTAAATTATCAGGATCGCTCAATATGCAATCTAGATCGGGTAAGTCAAAAACAATTCCTTCCGGAAAGTATTCTCGCAGAAACTGGTTGAAGTGATAATCGTGGGTGGAGGTTATGGCTCCGCATTTTTCTAATAGTTTGGGAACGCTGAGTTTGGTTGCAGTGCAGACAGATTCAAGCGCTTTCCATTCAATCGTATTCTTGTTTGGTTTGTAAAGTAAATCATCCAAGTGTGGCTTGAGTTCTTCAGGTAGAGTGAAAGCACTTAGTTGTTGCTGGTAACGTGCTTGTTGCTCTGCTTCCAATCGTTTCTTCTCTCGGCTGGCGAGTGCAGCCCGTAAAGCTTCCGGTGGTGCGGCTTTATAGCGTCCTTGCCCTTTCCGATAAAAATGCATTGGTGCGCTATTCAATAAAATCATGATTGCGGCAATTTCTACCGGGTTGGGGGTATGCCCGAAGTAATCGGTAGCCAAAGTGTGGCCCGAAAATTCCTCACTATTTGCACAGTATTCCCAGAGGAAATCAGCATCTAGGTCAGCGGCAATCTGCTGCGCTTGATACATAAATTCATATAAAGGTGGTGCTTCAAATCGTAACAATACGGATGAGGCTTTAATTTTTGTGCGTTTGCCGTGTGATGCTTCTACTTGTAAAGAGGTCGTATTGTCGGCAAGAATGGCACCTACCTTAAAAGTACCAGATTCTTCGTAAAAAACGTTCACGGAATGATCCTTTCAGACGAAATCGAGGGATTGATAAGAATCCTTGACGCTAAAATCGTCAGAATTTCATTCATTAATCGAGTTAAAGTAATAATAAATATTAGCATATTTAACAAATTGATTATTA
>CAYNXU010000320.1:0-2086 GCA_964401225.1 uncultured Nitrosomonas sp. | reverse complement strand
GAAAAATTTGACTAAAAAAAATTAAAAAAGTGAACACATTCAAACATCATTGCGTTTTATCCGCGTTTTACCTGACGCCAGAATTGCTGGTCGTTTGGGTACTTACCCACTACCCAATTGCCAACCAGCAATTATTTTCTGTTTTTATTGATTTTCCATTTGCCCAAGATAGCGTGTATGCAGTCATCACGATCACTCTACGCTGTACCCGTAATTCAAGTGGCAATAAAAGTTATTTGATTTTGGTGAGTCAGCACAACACATCAGCTTGATCATGATTAATAAATACAATCATTTAGATAATTCAAAAAAGGGACTAGCGTGCACACTCTCACCGAAGTAATTACTCCTGCCACATCTGCCAGCGCCTTATTTAACAGGAGTTTTTCCATGAATATGCCCATAAGCAATACTTTTATCGTTAAAGATGAATTTGAATTGATCCGGTCAGCGACTGATTACTCTCTGGAACGCGCCGAAGATGGTTGGATAAGCGGGCGTTTCTACCGTTGCAAACTAACCAGTGCTTTTCAACCCATTTTGAATACGAAAGAAAATAAAACCATTGGACACACAGCGTATATCCGCTCTGAATCAAATGGAGAAATTGCGCTCTCACCCTGGCAGATCTTTGCTCAGGCGACAAATGATGAACAATTGGTTAACTTAGATCGTTTAAGCCGGGCAGTCCATGCGCTGAATTATTTCAATAAACCTTCCAGTCTAGACAAATTGTTTGTAGGCGTGCACCCACGTCTTCTGGAAAGCGTTAAAGCCGATCATGGTCGCGCCTTTGAGGATTTCCTTAATTTGATCGGAGTGAGAACTTCGCGAATCGTCATTGAAATTCCGCCCATCATCAATCATAACTGGGAGTTATTGCAAAAAGTAATCAACAACTATCGCTCACGCGGCTACCAGATTGCGGCCAATTATAGTGGTTCAAGTAGCCAATGGATGTCAGAGCTGGGTAGCTTGTATCCAGATATCGTGCGGATCAACGCGCACGACCTGTTACATCGCCCTTCAATTGATAATCTCATCAAGACAACCCACCACTTTGGTGCAAGTATTCTCGTGTGGAATATTGGAACCTTTGATCAGTTAGCTGCTGTTAAGCGTGCGGGGGCAGATTATTTACAAGGTAATTATCTCAGCGAGCCCGCACGCGCCATTCATACGATCTCTACGCAGCTAGCGCGCGAGATCACGTCTATGGACCATGCAAGCACGCTATAGGTAATACATAAAAAATTGAATTCGAAAGGAGGTTAGAACTTGAGTACATTCAAACAACATAGTGTTTTACCGGGATTCAATCTGGCACTGGGATTTACCATTCTTTACCTGAGCCTGATTGTACTGATTCCGCTCTCGGCTGCGTTTATTCGTACCACCGAACTCACCTGGCCAGAATTCTGGGCTACAGTCACCACACCACGCGTGTTAGCTTCCTATCGCCTCACCTTTGGCGCCTCGTTTGCGGCTGCATTGACCAATGCAATATTTGGATTGTTAGTCGCCTGGGTGCTGGTGCGCTATCAATTTACGGGCAAGCGGCTGGTCGATGCCTTGATTGATCTACCGTTTGCTCTCCCTACCGCGGTAGCAGGTATCGCCCTGACGGCCCTTTATGCGGGGAACGGCTGGATCGGTCAATTTCTCGAACCGCTCGGTATCAAGGTTGCCTTTACCCCGATTGGCATCTACGTTGCGCTGACGTTTATTGGTCTGCCGTTCGTGGTACGCACCGTGCAACCGGTACTGGAAGACATTGAAACTGAATTGGAGGAAGCAGCGGCCATGTTAGGTGCGAACCGCCTGCAGACTTTCATGCGGATCATTCTTCCGACAATCTTACCGGCATTGATGACGGGTTTTGCGCTTGCCTTTGCACGCGCCATTGGCGAATACGGTTCAGTGATCTTCATTGCCGGCAATATGCCGATGGTCTCGGAAATCACGCCGCTACTCATCATTACCAAACTCGAGCAGTATGACTACGCGGGTGCAACTGCCATCGCCGTGGTCATGCTGGTCATTTCTTTCGTTTTATTGCTCATTATCAATCTATTGCAATGGTGGA
>CAYNXU010000319.1:0-2090 GCA_964401225.1 uncultured Nitrosomonas sp. | reverse complement strand
CAGGGAATTCAAAACGATAAAGAATTTCATTTTTGACATCCCTGGAACGCCCTCCTACCATGTGACGTATATGCAGCTTTGCCATTTCATTACTGCTTAAGTCTTCAGTATGCAATCCACTTTCTTCCAGACCTCTAATCAGGTCGCTTGCTTCTTCCCGATTATGAACGGATACCCCCACAAATATATGTGCCGCTTTTGGGTCAGCATAACGATAATTAAACTCAGTAATACTTCTTGCACCCAGCAGGGCACAAAATTTCTTAAAGCTACCTGGTTCCTCTGGAATTGTGACTGCCATTACTGCTTCGCGCTGCTCACCCAACTCAGCTCGCTCAGAAACATGACGCAATCGATCAAAATTCATGTTGGCACCCGATGCAACTGCAATCAATGTCTTATGAATTAACTTCTCACGTTCAGCGTAGGCTTTTAAGCCTGCCACGGAAAGCGCCCCAGAAGGTTCAAGAATAGCGCGGGTATCTTCAAAGACATCTTTAATAGCAGCACAAATAGCATCCGTATCCACTAGAAGAATCTCATCCACCAGCTCTCGACATAAGCGGAAAGTCTCTTTGCCAACATGTCTAACCGCAACACCATCAGCAAATAACCCCACTTGTGAAAGCTTGACACGACGCCCTTTCCGTATAGAACGATACATGGCATCTGAATCAACTGGCTCAACGCCGATAATCTTGATTGCCGGATATAACCTTTTGACATAAGCGGCAATGCCAGCAATAAGCCCTCCCCCTCCTATCGGAACGAATATGGCATAAATTTCTCCACTTTGCTGACGAAGAATCTCCATACCAATGGTTCCTTGCCCGGCAATAACATCCGGATCATCATAAGGATGCACGAAAGTAGCCTGTTCTTGCTGCGCAAGCTCCAATGCATGCTCATAAGCATCATTATAGGAATCACCATGGAGTAATACTGTTGCACCAAGCGCCATCACTGCATTAATCTTGATTTGGGGAGTTGTGACTGGCATTACGATAGTGGCAGAGCAACCTAATTTTTGAGCAGCCAGTGCCACACCCTGTGCATGATTACCCGCTGAGGCCGCAATCACACCATGTTTGAGCATAGCGGGAGAAAGATTTACCATCTTATTGTAAGCGCCGCGCAATTTAAACGAAAATACGCGCTGCATATCTTCTCTTTTCAGAAAAACCTGATTATGGATACGCGCAGAAAGATTAACCGCTTGCTCTAGCGGTGTTTCTACAGCGACATCATATACACGGGCAGTAAGAATTCTTTCGAGATAATCGTTCCTCATGGGATTACACTTTGGAGATACTTAACTAAGTTAAGGATATGAATTGGGGAGAGTGTAGCAGATTCTATACTCGCCGCACTTCAAAATTCGGTTCATATAATCCCTCATCCGATCTTCTCCCAGCGGGAGAAGGTGTTGCTGCCGAATTAAGGGCATCTCTAAAAATTCAGTGTTTTAAACAAGACGAGGCGAGAACAAAAAATGTTGACGCAGCATATGATTGATATATAAGGAAATATTTTTCTGAACAGCGACGTATTGTGACGAAGCGGGGTAAGCAGGCAATCCGCGCAGCGGATGCTCACAAACATGGATTTTCAGAGATGCCCTTAAGAAGTACGATAAGTATATCGTGCCATTTAAACTGTCAGTCCAATTAAAAGGGTAGCTCGACTGCAATCTATATCCATTTGCATGCGATTTAAATAAAGCACCCCGCAGCAAGCTGCGGGGTATTAACTGCGCTCTTCAATCTGCCGGTTTTCAACTAGCTTTCGCCCCGAGGGACGGGGAATCGAACCCGCAGAGATTAAATCTCAGTTTATTTTAGTATGACTAATTCTCCTCTCAATCCATTATTCAAACGGCTGAGGTCTTGGTGTCGCATTATTAGAAGGGGGCAAAATAGGTAATTTGAAATCTGGTTGTTTACCCGTCAGCGTTTTCAAGAATGCCACGATATTGGCAATTTCTTCTTTATTGAACTCACGGTTCACTTGAAGTCTGCCCATGATATCAACTGCCTCTTCGAGTGTCGCAGCACCTCCATCGTGGAAATACGGATAGGTCAATTCTACGT
>CAYNXU010000318.1:0-2100 GCA_964401225.1 uncultured Nitrosomonas sp. | reverse complement strand
TTTAAAAGCAATAAGGAGCATGTGTGGCTTTTCTGCCATTTTATATACCTGGTCGTAAACAGTTAAAAGTCGTGATCGTGGGCGGGGGATATGCTGGGATTGCTGCATTGACCACACTTGTGCGATATATGCCAGATGCTGAAATTACGATTGTTGATCCGCGTATACATCACATCAAGATTACGCATTTGCATGAAACATTCCGCTACCCATTATCCGATGTATTGGTCCCTTTCTCGGTACTCGAGCAGCGATTTGGCTGCCGTCATGTGTGTGCTGCATTTACCTTTGAAGAAACAGCTTTGCAGCAGTGGCAAAACGAGAAGTGTGTAACATTTGGCAATCATTCTCTTCCATTTGATTATCTGTTGATTGCCTCGGGCGCCTCCGCAATTAGTGTCGATCATGCCGATAATGTTCTCGGGCTGAATGATTTTACAATGACAGCAGGATCAGAATTATTGAATCAGTATTTAGTGGGAGAAAATGGAACGAAAGCGCCTATTTCCATTATTGGGGGCGGGGCTACAGGGATACAATATTTATTCGAGGTTGTGCATTATTTACAACGTCACAAATTTGAAAACAAATTGCGTTTAATTGACAGCGGGGATCATGTGCTCAAACAGTTTCCGGACAAGTTCGCTCGCTATACGCAGTCCTGCATGACTGAGCTTGATATTGAATATTATCCGGATACGCATTTTCGTGGACAGGAAGATAACGTCATTGTACTCGAAGCGAAAGACACGGGAAAACAGTATACACTTCTCTCGGGGCTGTCGATATTATTCGCTGGCAAGAAGCAGGATAGCCAACTTGCTGCGAATGCTTTTGGGCAAATGATGATCAATCATCAGCCATTACCGCATATCTTTGTTGCCGGTGATTGTTCCCATTACCAGTCTTTTGGTTCTAATGCGATGACAGCACAAGCGGCAGTGCGTAAAGGGAAGCTGGTGGCACGTAATATTTTACGGCATTCGGGGTTACTTAAACTGCTTGAGCCTTACATGCACCATGATATAGGCTATGTAGTCAGTCTTGGACCCACGGATGCGGTTGGCTGGTTGGCTCTGGAAAATAATGTGGTCACAGGTATTGCTGCGCATGTCATTAAAGAAATTGTAGAGGCGCAGTATGATTTACTGTTGACAGGGATAGATACATATCTGATTTAAGACATCGATATGCAGGAGGCTTTGGTATGTTTAATTTGTTTAGCGATAAGCCGGTCATGGGAAAGGCGAGTACGCTAATTCGTGAGTCTGATGAATACGTATTCAATTTTATCGGTACCGACCTACTCACTAATTATCCGAGATGGTCACCGGAAGTACGTGAACTGGAAAAATTGACGGATGGTCCCCTGGGACAGGGAACTTTGTGTCGCCAAGTGCGCGTTGATCAGGGGAATCGATCAGAATCAACTTTCAAGGTCGTCATTTTTGAACCAAGTATGCGTATCCGTTTTGATGGGGTATCTAATCCTTTTCGCTGCGACTATGTATTGGAATCAACAGATCCCGCATCTACTCAAATCACGTTCACATTCGAGCTGCTTAGCCTGGAGTTGCATATGAGACCGTTTGAGAAGCTTATTCGTATTGCTGTGCAAGATGGCGCTGAAAGGACGGTCAGGAACATCAAGAAATTAATAGAAACCAAATCGATTTGATTAACTTTGTGGCACTAAGGCCATAATTTTTGATAACTGCCGTTAGGATAGATTTTTAATTTATCACTGGAAAAATTTTGGAGAAAAAGAATGGACTTTATCGTTGAAAAAGACCCTGGATTGATTCCGCAAGTATTATCCAAAATTCTTGATTCATGTGTGAATGGCATTACATTGGCTGATCCTGATCAGGAGGATTTGCCGCTGGTTTATGCCAATAAGGCGTTTGAGACAATAACAGGCTATACACAAGAAGAAACAATCGGGAAGAATTGCCGTTTTCTACAGGGAACAGATCGCGACCAAAAAGAGCGCTATCAGCTAAAAGAGGCTATCGAGAATAAACAGCCAATTGAAATCACGCTTAGAAATTACAAAAAAAATGGCGAAATGTTTTATAACCATTTAGTCATTACGCCCCT
>CAYNXU010000317.1:0-2118 GCA_964401225.1 uncultured Nitrosomonas sp. | reverse complement strand
ACTTCTGCACAATCACCGAGTGCGAAAATATTTGGATTCTGTGTCTGTAAGTATCGGTTCGTTACCACGCCACGATTGACATGAATGCCTGCCAATTCTGCAAGTCGGGTACGAGGACGTAAACCTACTGCTGAGAGGACAAGATCAGCTTCGATCGTGCGATCGCCATCGAAAACTAAACGATAGCGGTTTGCAATTCGTTCGATACCCTGCGTCTGAGTATTCAAATGAAACCTAATCCCCACTCCTGCCAATTTATCATGCAGATAGCTACCTCCCTCTTGGGGAAGTAATCTCCCCAAAGGCTGAGTACTGATATCGATCACATGAACTTGATAACCCGCTCCAGCAAGATCATTGGCAAACTCGCAACCGATCAACCCCGCACCTAAAATAGCGATTTCTTTTTTTCCTTCCAAAGCCTCACGAAAGTGACGGTAGTCATCGAGATCATTCACAGACAAAACATCATCGACAGCATCCCCGGACAAAGGCAAGCGGATCGGATCAGCCCCCACAGCCAGTACCAGCTGGCTATAAGGCACATTCTCTCCATTATCCAGATGCAGAAAGCAACCCGATGGATCAATGCTATTGACGCGCGTATACGGTCGTATGGTTATCTTCAACTGGCTCGACATTTGCGCCGCATCTGAATTCAAGATCGAAGCCGGTGTTTTGCCTGTGGTCAGCGCATTGGATAACATCGGCTTAGAGTAAAAACCGCCATGATCGGCTGATAGCATGGTAATGGGAATTTCAGCATTTAACTTACGCAATTCCCTTGCCACGGCGTAACCCGCCAAACCACTGCCAATAATCACCACTGATTGTTGACTCATGCAATCTCTACCATCTCAAAATCGGCCTTGACCACCCCACACTCAGGGCAAGCCCAACTGTCCGGTATATCTTCCCAACGCGTACCCGCCACGATGCCGTGCTCCGGATCACCTGCTGATTCGTCATAAATAAAGCCACATACATTGCATTGAAATTTTCTCATTCTTATCAATACCTCAATTGGATGTTATCAATTATCTTTGCAATTGTACCCCAATTGAGTGCCTAATTTAGGGCCTCTAAAAATTCGGGAGTTTCAAACAAACAAGACGAGGCACGAGCAAAAAAATGGTGACGCAGCATATATTTGATAGGTAAGTAAACATTTTTTGTGAGTAATAAAGTATTGTGACAAAATTTGAGTTTTTAGAGATGCCCCTTAGTTTTGCGACTTTTCCCTATTTCTTTCCCATGCTTGATAGAATACTGCTTCGATTCTATTCACATGACAGGCAGAAATTGAACTATTGCCTAATGGAATATTCAAATCTTCGTTAACAAAAACTGATAGGTAGTTACTTATATGAAACGTATTTTTTTATTCATTGCAACCAACCTAGCTATTATATTGGTACTCAGCATCACGCTGAGAATATTGGGTGTCGATCGCATACTGGATGCCGAAGGTAGTGGGTTAAACTACAACTCCTTGCTGGTCTTCTCAGCAGTGCTTGGCTTTGGAGGCTCACTCATTTCACTCGCCATGTCCAAATGGAGCGCAAAACGCATGACAGGCGCGGTTGTCATCGATATCCCTGCCAATGCCACGGAAGGCTGGCTCGTTGACACTGTGCGTCGACAAGCCAAAGCCTCTGGTATCGGCATGCCAGAAGTCGCCATTTACGATTCACCTGATGTCAATGCCTTTGCCACAGGAATGAATCGGAATGATGCCCTGGTAGCCGTGAGTACGGGTTTATTGCAAAAAATGCAGCAAGATGAGATCGAAGCCGTGCTCGCCCATGAAGTCAGCCACATCGCCAATGGCGACATGGTGACACTCACCCTGATTCAAGGCGTGGTCAATACTTTCGTCATTTTCCTGTCCAGAATTATTGGTCACGCAGTGGATCGCATCGTTTTTAAAACAGAAGAAGGGCATGGGCCAGCCTACCTTATCACGAGTATTATTGCTCAACTCGTCCTGGGTATCCTGGCCAGCATCATCGTGATGTGGTTTAGCAGACAGCGCGAATTCCGGGCAGATGCAGGCAGCGCTCAACTGGTTGGAAAAGGCAAAATGATCGCAGCATTAGAACGCCTGAAACAACAGTA
>CAYNXU010000316.1:0-2134 GCA_964401225.1 uncultured Nitrosomonas sp. | reverse complement strand
ACTGCTCTTTATCCGTGATTGCAGAAATAGCGGAGGTTGTATACATATGGCGTTAAACTGAGAAGTTTATCTATTTATAAAAATTTGCAAGAATTAAACAGCACAAAAATTCTTCAATACCTCTTACTACTACTCGAATAAAATAAAGCATTAAATCTTCTTATGGCTACCCACAAACCTATGGGTAGTAGCAATAATCGTGAATCTATGGCGCGTTATTTGACATTGCTGACTAAACAAAGTGGTTACTTATTAGCCGAAACACTTCCTATAAACTCAAATCTTAACTACAAGACCTATTTTGCATATTTGGCAAAAAAATTGATCTCATTATGCAGAATATTTATTTCTATAAATTTGGTAAAAACCACCGTCTCTAGACAGTGACTTTGACTTTAACTGTGTTGACTCATGCGTGTTTAGCTTGGTGCGGGTAGTCGACTTTAGTCGTCTGCACCCAAGCTGGGCCAACTCACCTACTTTCAGTAGGCGGTAGTTTGGTTACTCAGCATCCTCACTGAATCGCCACCAGCCATCAAATAATGCCTTGCTATAATTGATGAACATTATCAGTGATTCATTTATTTTCAATAGAGTAAATAGAAGATGATTTCTTCCATAATTCCAAGAGTTCATTGAGCGATAGATAAGGTGGCTAGCCACGTTGATGTGAATGGGTATTTATCGATAACTCCATCATTACACGGTTTTTTTGGCGCTCGGTAAACCAGCAGGTGAGGATAAAATAGACTCGCCTAGACAAAACAGCAAAATCGTATTGTGAATCCGCTTGGCGATGAATCTAAGGTGGTTATCGCAGAGATTTGGCAGTGAGACACAAAATTGATTTTTTTCGCTCAAAAGCTTGTCAAGTGTTTTTAAATATTTATGGAGGGCAAGTATACTCATCGCGCCTTAAAATTCGGTTTTTATCATCCCTCATCCAGCCTTCTCCCGGCGGGAGAAGGCTGGATGCCGAATTTTGAGGTGCAAAGCGTATCGTTATCTTTTTTTATTTTTCACGATGAATTCCATGGAAGATTGTTTGCTGAAGCTAATTCCTTACCCCATGTTTCGACAGCATTCAATAATTGTAAAACATATGTATTTTCTACATGCATTTTGCGCAGGGAAGTAATTTTATCGGTGAATTCAGTTAGCGTGATACTGCTGCCGCTATCCTTGTCTGTGAGATGTTTGTGGCAGATTACTCGCCATTGTTCTGCTTCATTTTTGGATAGGGTGTCAGGCCAGTTACGTGCGCGGTAGCGAAGTAACAATTCATGGAGCCGTGCATCTTGAAAATCAAAATGATTGAGCGTTAGTTGTGTAGGCGAGGCATCGCGTACAGCTGCCATCAAGACGCGATCACTGTCACTTAAGAAATTGTCATAAAGTGCCAAATCCACATCCTTCGATGCGGCAAATTCCATGCCAGAATATGCCTGTGCTGCACGTTGCATAAATGCTGTATTTTCATGCAATAACTGCCAATGTTTATTGCAGGCTGCTATATCGAGATTGATACGCGACGCCGTTGATTGATCAAGCACATTCTGAGGGGCAAGCGCAGGACACTTGTTGATTTTTACAGATTTGATGGGTAAGCGAGGTACATTGTCAGGCAATGCTGATTGGGGTGTGAACAAGCATTTCGCTAGTTCCTCGATACTCATTGCTATAAATGGAGCAGGGTTGTGGCGCAGATCGTAAACCAGAATGCTATTAGAGTTTCCTTGCTCCTGAATCAGGGGCATTACTAAAGTAGTGCAGCCGGTTTCTGAGGGGTACATGCGGGAGGTATGGACAACAGGCGTATGATTAACCAGATCCAGTAACAATGCTGCTTTATGTTTGTTACGAAGCTGAAAAAGCCAGTGATATAAACGTGGCTGCTTATCGCGTAGCAAACGTGCCAGCGCAATGGTGGCTTTTACGTCCGATAACGCATCATGTGCAGCATCATGCAGAAGACCATTGGCTGTAGTTAGATCTTCAAGGCGGAAGCTTGGTTTGCCATCCTCATGGGTTGGCCACATCACGCCCTCTGGTCTTAAGGCATAAGTCATGCGCACCAAGTCGATAATATCCCAGCGTGAATTTCCCTGTTGCCATTCACGTGCGTATGGATCAT
>CAYNXU010000315.1:0-2138 GCA_964401225.1 uncultured Nitrosomonas sp. | reverse complement strand
TGCTGTGCATTTGATTGCTGCCTTATGCTGCTTTAAATAGTGTAGTACATGCAGTTCGCAATGAATTTTTCGCAAGCACTAAACAACATGAATCCAACACTGAATAATCTGCAACCTTATCCCTTTCAGAAGCTTTCAAAATTATTAGATGGAATTACACCTAATCCATCATTATCCCCCATTCATTTACACATTGGTGAACCTAAACATCCGACGCCCGATTTCATTCGTCAGGAATTAGTTAATAACCTCGATGGGCTAGCGCATTATCCTACAACCCTGGGTGCAAAGTGGCTCCGTACAAGTATCGCAGATTGGTTGATGCAGCGTTATCACTTAGCCGCTATTGATCCTGATACTGAAGTTATTCCGGTCAACGGCAGTCGTGAAGCTTTGTTTGCGTTTGCTCAAGCCGTAGTTGATACACATACTATTCAATCTCCTGTGGTGGTGTGTTCAAATCCTTTCTATCAAATTTACGAGGGAGCGGCCTTATTAGCTGGAGCAATTCCCTATTTTCTCAATACGTTGACTCAAAATAATTTTGCATTGGATTTTACTCAGCTTAGTAATGATGTCTGGGCACGTACGCAACTCGTTTATGTCTGCTCGCCAAATAATCCCACTGGCAGGGTAATGACGATGGATGAATGGCAGCAGTTATTTATGCTTTCAGATCGTTATGGTTTCGTTATTGCTTCGGATGAATGTTATTCGGAGATTTATTTTGATGATAATCATCCACCGCTAGGCGCATTGGAAGCAGCATACCAACTTGGTAGAGAGGGATTTCCCCGGTTAGTAGTGTTCAGTAGTTTATCTAAGCGTTCTAATGTGCCTGGAATGCGCTCCGGTTTTGTGGCGGGTGATGCCGCTATCTTGAAAAAATTTTTGTTGTATCGTACGTATCACGGCAGTGCAATGAACCCTGCAGTACAAGCCGCTAGTAAGGTTGCGTGGAGTGATGAGCAGCATGTAATGGAAAATCGTCGTATGTATCTAGAAAAATTCAATAAAGCCATTGATATCATGACAGGGCACTTACCGGTGACGATGCCGGATGCCACTTTCTACTTGTGGGTGAGAACACCTATAAGCGATGTTGAATTCACCCAGAAGCTCTATCATGATTATAATGTCATTGTTTTGCCGGGTAGTTATCTTGGACGGGAAGCCCACGGGGTTAATCCAGGTGAAAATTTTGTGCGTATTGCATTGGTCGCACCATTAGTGGAATGCGTGGAAGCAATGGAAAGAATAAAAAATTGTTGTATCTGAATTAATTAAATTTTTTCAAGGAAAACATGGAACATTTGCAAACCATTATCGAAGAAGCTTTTGAGCGTCGTGCTGAGATTACCCCGCGTAATGTTGAAGCAAATCTTAAAGAATCAATCGCACAAGTCATCAATCTGCTTGATAGCGGTAAGTTACGCGTTGCTGAAAAAATAGGCAGTGAATGGAAGACACACCAATGGATCAAAAAAGCAGTGTTACTATCCTTCCGGATTGAGGATAACAGCTTCATTAAAGGCGGTTTTTCCAATTATTTTGATAAAATCCCATCCAAATTTGCTGATTATAGTTCCAGAGATTTCCGTGATGGGGGATTCCGGGTGGTACCGCCTGCCGCTGTTCGCAAAGGTTCGTTTATCGCCAATAATGTGGTGTTGATGCCTTCTTATGTCAATATCGGTGCTTATGTAGATGAAGGTACCATGGTCGATACCTGGGCTACCGTAGGTTCTTGTGCGCAGATTGGTAAAAATGTTCACTTGTCAGGGGGTGTCGGTATTGGTGGAGTACTGGAACCGGTACAGGCCAATCCGACCATTATTGAAGACAACTGTTTTATTGGGGCGCGCTCGGAAATTGTAGAGGGGGTCATTGTTGGAGAAAATTCGGTCATTTCAATGGGAGTGTATATCGGTCAAAGCACTAGAATTTACAACCGTGAAACGGGTGAAATCAGTTATGGCAGAATACCGCCAGGCTCGGTTGTGGTATCGGGAAGCTTACCATCAGAAAACAAGCAATATAGCCTTTATTGTGCGGTGATTGTAAAACAGGTAGACGCCAAGACTCGGTCAAAGACGGGTATCAATGAATTACTGCGTGGTATTTAACTACATTTCATC
>CAYNXU010000314.1:0-2147 GCA_964401225.1 uncultured Nitrosomonas sp. | reverse complement strand
GCCTGGATGCATACCGATGCAGTACAGGGGTTTGGAAAAATCCCATTGGATTTTACTGAATTGAAAGTGCATGCCATGACCATTTCAGCACACAAGATATACGGGCCCAAGGGCGCGGCTGCATTGATCATCGATAAACGATTGTTATTAAAACCGCTTATTTATGGTGGAGGGCATGAGAACGGATTGCGATCCGGTACTGAGAATGTGCCTGCAATCGTGGGCTTCGGGGTTGCCAGTGAGCTGGCTAGGTCACGTTTAAGCGAGCTATCCACTCGTCTAACTGAGTTGCGTGAACACCTCGAACGCGGATTAGCGGAAATGGGGGCGACTATTTTTGGATCGGGTGCGCCACGTTTGCCGAATACTTGTTATTTTGCGCTGCCGGATATTGAAGGTGATACTTTGGTCGTGCGCTTGGATAAAGCGGGTTTTGCTGTGGCCAGCGGGGCTGCCTGTTCCAGTGTGACACCAGGACAGAGTCATGTGTTGGAGGCCATGGGGGTAGCACCCATGCTCGCGCGATGTGCGGTAAGAGTGAGTTTGGGGTATGACAATACGTTGGCTGAAGTCAATGATTTTCTGCTGGCCGTTGGCAAGATCGCCGAAGAACTGAAGCGTTTTAATGGGATGTTGATTTGATAGTGGTATTTGTGCGAAATTTTGCTGCTTCCAGTGATGTCGTGTGATCGGGAGATCTTTGTCTATCGACATAATGGGTCTTGCCTTCTACTTACTTGCAATGAATGCTTTCACAGACCTATTGCGGTTAAGCTTGCTATCAAATTAAGGAAAACGCGATGTTTTCAAGTAAAATATGCTGATCGATATTTGCACTATCCCACAGTAAAAATCACCAGAAGGTTAATAATGCGGCAAAAGATGCTATGACCGACCAAAAAAGTTTAGGCCCTGCGAAAGCGATTGTTTTGAGTGCGGGACAGGGTCGCCGGCTACTCCCCCTAACTGAAAATACACCCAAGTGTCTGCTACCGGTTTTTGGTACACCCGTGATTGCATGGCAGATTGATGCCTTGTTGCAGGCAGGTATCGAGGATGTGACGGTTATTGCTGGCTTTCAAGTCGAAAAAGTAGAAGCGTTGCTGGCTGAGCGTTATGCGCATCATCCGCATATCAAAACGTTGTTCAATCCTTTTTATGAGGTGGCGGATAATCTAGCCAGCTGCTGGATTGCTCGCAGCGAGATGACCGAGGATTTTTTGTTGCTTAATGGCGATACGCTGTTCAATGCGGGCTTGTTGTCGCGCGTGTTTGCAAGCGAGGAAGCGCCTATAACGCTGTGTGTAGACTTCAAGGAAGCATTCGATGAAGATGACATGAAAGTGCAACTGGATAGCGATGGATGGGTCAAGCATGTCAGCAAAGTGCTGACAGCAGAGCAGACAGATGCTGAATCGATCGGCTTGATTTATTTCCGTGAGCAGGGGGTAACGCTTTTCCGCGATGCGGTAGAACGTGCCTTGCGCGATCCAGCCAAACTCAAGGCCTGGTATCTTAGCATTATTGATAGGTTAGCTCAGCAGCATATGGTGAATTCCTGCTCCGTGCAGGGGTTTAATTGGTGTGAAATCGATTTCATTGATGATTTACGTAGAACAGAAACGTTGTTTACCTTACAGGGGGGCGCATTGCAGGAAGGAGGGAAGTAAGCCGGCAAGCGTTGTGCGTGATGATGCGTTGCCTACTTCAATCTAGTTTATGGGCATCTCTAAAAATCCAAATTTGCGAGCATCCGTTTTACGGATTACCTGCTTACCCCGTTTCGTCACAACACTTTGTTACTCGCAAACAATGTTTCCTTGCAGATTAATCATAGGCTGCGTCAACATTGTTTGCTCGTGCTTCGTTTTGTATAAAGCTTTGAATTTTTTAGAGGCATCCTTATGACGATAACCATTTTTAATGGCACCATGCAAAAATTTGGAGCGCCAAATACGGTCATCCGCCAGTACGCAAATTGGAGCGTACTCTTGCGTCCTGCGCAACTAACCTTGGGTGCGCTGGTACTGATTGCCCACGAGCCAGTGCAGGCATTTTCCGAATTGAGCCCGGCAAGCTTTATGGAATTGTGCGAGGTGACCGGGCGGATTGAGTCTGCGCTGAAGCAGGCATTCCATTACGACAAG
>CAYNXU010000313.1:0-2166 GCA_964401225.1 uncultured Nitrosomonas sp. | reverse complement strand
ATTTTCGTCTGACCGCTAACTCACCCCACGCCCGATTACATTGATTCCAAAGGGAAAACAAATTTACCGTGTGCCAAACTGCTCCTTCTTACATCAACCACGCATCGATACGTTGGCGCAGGGTGTCAATTGAGCAGTAACCACTGACAAGCAAGCGATACTCAGTTTCATCCTGGGCGATGATAGAGGGAAAACCTCTCACACCCCATTGGATAGCCTGGTGAAAATGATTCTGTGTTGTTTGTTTGGCAGCATCCGAGGTAAACACTTGCAAGAATTGCCCGGCAAGGATACCTACATTAATCGCAAGCTGAGTCAGTACATCCGCTTGCGTCACATTAGCTTGCTCGACGTAAAAAGCATGTTGAATGGCGGCAAGAAATGGAAATGTGAGCGATGAATCAATGATTGAAGCGCTGACCACAGCGCGACAGGCGGGTTCAGTATCGTAAATAAAGCCTTCGGGCAGAGCCCCCTCAAACCTGAAAGGCTGCCCCGTCATTTGATGTACATTATGCCAATGATGCAGTATTTCGGCACGCTTTTCTGGTGCGAGCGGCGCGGTTGTGCCCGACCGCAATCCTCCCACAACCAGCGAGATTGTCAGATGAGCGCCATATTGACGCCTGACTGCTTCGATGACAGGGGAGAATCCCCAGCACCAGGAGCACATCGGATCGGCAACATACCATAACGTGCGCTCATTCATCGCAGTAGACAAAGAAACCCCTAGCTGGTTGTTTAAAAACTATCTGCACTAACGTTGCGGTGCCTAGCATCGGCCACCTCAATTTTTTTCAGCGGCCTGCTAGGCTGCTGAGCGCGAAGCTCTTTTACGTTCATGCTCCAGCAGGAGGCGTTTGCGTATCCGAATACTTTTTGGCGTAATTTCTACCAGCTCATCATCGGCGATAAATTCGATGGCGGACTCCAGCGTAAGCTGGATGGGTGGCACCAGCGTCACCGCTTCATCATGACCGGACGCACGAACATTCGTCAATTGTTTGCCTTTGATCGGGTTGACGACCAGGTCGTTATCACGGCTATGAATACCGATCACCATGCCTTCGTAAACTGGCTCGCCAGGGCTAACAAACATACGCCCACGGTCTTGCAGCTTCCACAAGGCATAGGCTACGGCTTCACCATGCTCAGCGGAAATCAGCACGCCATTTCTGCGTGCCGCAATTTCTGGCCGCATCGGTGCGTATTCATCGAAGACATGGCTCATCATGCCGGTGCCGCGCGTCATGGTCATGAATTCGGATTGGAAACCGATCAAGCCACGGGCGGGAATCCGGTAATCGAGCCGCACCCGGCCATTCTCATCTGACACCATATCAAGTAAATCGCCGCGGCGGGCGCCCAGCGCTTCCATCACAGCCCCTTGATTTTCTTCATCAACATCCACCGTGAGTACTTCAAAGGGCTCGCATTTTTCGCCGTCAATCTCTCGAATGACGACGCGCGGGCGCGAGACAGCCAACTCATAGCCTTCCCGTCGCATATTTTCCAGCAATATAGTCAGATGCAATTCGCCCCGCCCGGAAACCAGGAAAGAATCAGTCTCGCCGGTTTCTTCCAGCTTGAGGGCAACATTGGTCAGCAGCTCTTTCTCCAGCCGCTCGCGTAGCTGTCGACTGGTGACGAATTTGCCTTCCTTGCCTGCGAATGGAGATGTATTGACCTGGAAATTCATAGATAGTGTCGGTTCATCCACCACCGGCATTGGCAATGCCTCAGGATGATCGATATCCGCCAACGTCGTGCCGATGCCGAGCGCTTCGATTCCATTTACCAAAACAATATCGCCTGCCAAGGCTTCTTCTAATGGCACGCGCTCAAGACCACGGAAACCAAATACTTGATTGACGCGCGCCTTCTTAGGTGTTTGCTCCCCCGTCATGACCATCACATCCTGAGCTGGCTTAAGACGTCCACGGGTAATTCGCCCTACACCAATTCGACCAACAAAACTCGAATAATCCAGCGCACTGATCTGCAATTGCAAAGGCTCGTCGGGATTACCTTTTGGTTCAGGCACATGCTTGAGGATAGTTTCAAACAGAGGACGCATGTCAGTGCTGGGTTGTTTCGGATCCAGCGTAGCATAGCCATTGAGTGCAGACGCATAGACCACCGGAAAATCCAGTTGCGCTTCCGTCG
>CAYNXU010000312.1:0-2209 GCA_964401225.1 uncultured Nitrosomonas sp. | reverse complement strand
ACCTGTTTCAAACGCGCAAGCATAGCTTGGTGACCTAAATGGACACCATCAAAATTACCTATCGTAATGGCCATGGGCGCTTCTGGTTTAGAAGAAGCCCTTCTACAAACCTGCATGATGCCGTAGGGTTAATTTTAAAATTGATATTTAAGACCGAAAATGGCAAAGCAGGCTATGTTGAGCTGAATCAATGTGTTTCAGCAAAAAGATCCGAAGGATGCCGATCAGGGAAGTTGCCCATTTGATAGCCTAGCCATAGTCTCCCTGCAATAAAGGTAGCGACGGTGTCTGCATGGTGCTTTAATGCGGGATTACCCAATTCGTGAGTGGTTTCTTTAAATAGCTGTAACCAACGCTTAAATAGATCCGCATTCAGTTCTGGGAGGGCAATATGCTTCGGCATGGGAGCACCTCGGAAACGGCTAGTCCCCCGCAATTGAGCCGACCAGAAATTGGTCATTTGAACAAAATGCGCATCCCAGTCAATCACGTGTTCTTCAAAGATAGGCCCAAGACCGGGATCTTTTCTCGCTTTCGCATAAAAATTATGAACGAGTCGCGAGACTTCTTCTTCAGTGTAAAGATCTGGATTGGGCGTGGGCATAGAGTAAGCTGTCATAGTGATATTTATTTTTTTATATTTATGTTGTTGGAACATTATTATGCAACAGCATGAGAACGATTCTTTCGACCTCGACGTAAGCTGCAATACATGTGATGATAAATATTGTATTTTGTTTCATTTATAACGCAATTATAACAAAGTAGTGCAAAGTAATTTTCCGACTTATTCCTATGAGAAGGCAGAGATGAAGTTATTGCGAGGAAAATCATTGCTGGATGATCCAGCCCAAAATAAATCAACTGCTTTTTCACGCGAAGAACGAAATTCGTTGGGTTTGCGGGGCCTGCTACCCTACAAGATTGCAGATATTGATACGCAGCAAAAACGCGTACTCGGTAATTTACGACGGAAAAACAGTGATATCGAAAAATATATTTTTCTGAATAGTCTACAGGAACGGAATCAACGGTTATTTTACCGGACAATGATCGATCATATCGATGAGATTATGCCGTTGGTGTATACCCCTACTGTGGGAGAAGCTTGTAAGGAATTTGCTCATATCTACAGAAATCCTCAGGGTTTTTATATTACTCCGGATGACCGGGGTCAAATTGTGTCCATCCTTGATAACTGGCATGAGAAGGATATACGAATCATTGTGGTCACCGATGGAGAGCGTATACTTGGGCTTGGCGATTTGGGCGCTAACGGCATGGGGATTTCGATAGGTAAGACTGCTTTGTATGTGGCTTGCGCAGGCATTCATCCAGCGCAGTGTTTGCCGGTGATGCTCGATGTTGGCACGAATAATGCACCGTTAAGGGAAGATTTTCTTTATTTGGGCTATCCTTATCCTCGTCTGACAGGTGAAGCTTATTTATCATTGATAGATGAATTTATCCAAGCAGTTCAAGAAAAATTTCCCAATGCTTTGATTCAATTTGAGGATTTTAAGAGTCAACATGCCTTCGAACTGCTTGATCGATATCGAAAGCAGGTACGCTGTTTTAATGATGATATCCAAGGCACGGCTGCAGTTACCTTGGCTGGTGTGTATTCTTCTTGTCGAATTACGCATAAACGATTTACTGATCTCAACGTGATGCTACTCGGAACAGGTTCGGCAGCAAGTGGCATCGCAGAATTGTTGGTGCCCGCATTTTGTGCAGCAGGTCTTAGTGAGAAACAAGCCAGATCGAGGCTCTGGTTCATAGATAGGCAAGGATTGGTAGTGTCAAGCCGTGAGCATTTTAAACCGCGTATCCTCCCTTTTGCTCAGGACCATGCACCTGCAAGTTTTCATGAGGCGATTGATAGCGTTCGGCCGGATGTCCTGATCGGAGCGACAGGTGTGGCAGGAACATTTAATGAGACAATCGTTAGAAAAATGGCAGCATGCAATGAGCGTCCAGTGATCATTGCGTTGTCCAATCCTACTTCGCATACGGAATGTACCGCTGAGGAAGCGTATCGATGGACGGATGGACGAGCCATTTTTGCTAGTGGTAGTCCATTTCCAGCTTTCAGGCTGGGCGAGAAACTGTTCAAACCGGCGCAGGGGAACAATGCTTATATTTTTCCGGGTGTTGGTCTCGGTGTCATAGCCAGTCGTGCACGGCTGGTGACGGATAGCATGTTTCT
>CAYNXU010000311.1:0-2254 GCA_964401225.1 uncultured Nitrosomonas sp. | reverse complement strand
AATCTTCCCAACTGAGATTTTAATAGTGGGTGTGTCATCGACAGACAATACCCGCCAAAATAACCTCGAAAGCAGGTATCATATCAAGTTATCGTTAGCATTGAAGAGATCATTGTAGATTTCGCATTATTGTTTATATTTAAGGAGATAGCAGCAAAATGTCGCAAAAACATCCCGTTATTGCCGTGACTGGTTCATCCGGCGCTGGCACGTCCACGGTTAAGAATAGTTTTGAGCATATCTTTCGCCGTGAAAAATTGAATGTCGCGATCGTGGAAGGGGATAGTTTCCACCGCTACGATCGGGAAGCCATGAAAAATGCGGTAGCTGAGTCAGAAAAAAACGGTAGGCATCCTATCAGTCATTTTGGCCCTGAAGCGAATGAATTCGAGAAATTGGAAGCCTTATTCAAAGAATACGGTGAGACAGGTTCGGGCATGACTCGCTTATACCTTCATAATGAGGAAGAAGCGGCGCCTTACAATCAGAAGCCAGGTACTTTTACCCCTTGGAAAGCCATTGCACCCGGCACGGATTTTTTGTTTTATGAAGGGCTGCATGGCGGTGTGAAAAGCGATACTGCGGATGTCGCAAAATACGTAGACTTGTTGGTGGGTGTGGTGCCGATCGTCAATCTCGAGTGGATACAGAAAATTCATCGTGACACGGTTGCACGCGGTTATTCTGCCGAGGCAGTGACACAGACCATTCTGCGGCGTATGCATGATTATGTTCACTACATTACCCCGCAGTTTTCACGCACCCATGTCAATTTTCAGCGTGTTCCTACGGTCGACACTTCCAATCCATTTATTGCCCGGGAGATTCCTACATTAGATGAAAGCATGGTTGTGATTCGTTTCCGTGACTATAAGTCTGTCAATTTTCCATTTTTGTTGAATATGATTCATGATTCATTCATGTCTCGGCCGAATACCATTGTAGTGCCAGGTGGGAAAATGGGCATGGCCATTGAGTTGATATTGACGCCATTGATTCTGGATTTGGCTGCAAAAAGCAAATAATCGTTTCTCTCTTATAACCTACCTGAGAAGCATACGCGAGTGAGTGGCTGATGATTCAGCCAACCGCTTGATTGAGACTATCATTCTTTCTCAGGTAGGATACCCTACTGCCACTTAACGCTGTTTTTCCGAGTGATGACTTCCTTACTCACTGGATTGAATCCAGAACAAATTGAAGCGGTTACGCTACCTCACCAGTCGGCGCTGATACTTGCGGGTGCGGGCAGTGGAAAAACACGTGTTCTGACCACACGCATCGCTTATCTGATTCAATCAGGGCAAGTCAGTCCAAACGGTATTCTTGCGGTTACCTTTACCAACAAAGCAGCCAGAGAAATGATGGTGCGTATTGCGGCCATGTTGCCGATCAATACGCGTGGCATGTGGATCGGTACGTTTCATGGATTATGCCATCGTATGTTGCGCGTGCATTATCAGGATGCGGGGCTGCCACAGACATTCCAGATTTTTGATATAGCGGATCAGCAAGCGGCTATCAAACGGTTACTGAAAGCACTTGCTGTGGATGACAAAGCCTTTCCACCGCGGCAAGTCCAGTGGTTTATTAATCACGCGAAAGAAGAGGGGTTACGTGCCGCTCAGGTGGAAGTGCATGATAGTTTTACGCGTAGAATGCGGGATTTCTACCATGCCTACGAGACATTGTGCATGCGTGATGGTATCGTTGATTTTGCCGAGTTACTGTTGCGTTGCTACGAATTGCTGGCGCGTAACGAGATACTGCGCAATCATTATCGTGATCGCTTCAGCCATATTCTAGTGGATGAATTTCAGGATACCAATCAATTGCAATACCAATGGCTCAAGCTGTTGGCGGGTGCGGGTTCTGCAAAACCTGCCGCTGTCTTTGCGGTGGGTGACGACGATCAGAGCATTTATGCATTCCGGGGGGCGCGTACCGGCAATATGCAGGATTTTAAGCATGATTTTGGTATCCAGAAGATTATCAAGCTAGAGCAGAATTATCGCTCCCACGGCAATATACTTGAAGCGGCAAATGCTTTGATCGAACATAACCTGGGGCGCCTCGGTAAGAACTTGTGGACTGCTGAAGGGAGCGGTGAGCCGGTGCGTGTCTATAACGCCATGACGGATTTCGATGAGGCAGCGTTTATCGTCGACGAAGTCAAGGCGTTGCAGGCGGAAGGTGTCGCGCTTGCCGATATCGCCTTACTCTATCGATCCAATGCTCAGTCACGCGTACTGGA
>CAYNXU010000310.1:0-2254 GCA_964401225.1 uncultured Nitrosomonas sp. | reverse complement strand
CGTCAGAAGACTGCTGATAGAGAGTGGTAGAAGAGACTGAATTTCTGATAGAATCGCGGGTTCTGATTGTATAGCGCCACGCAAGGAATTCCATTATGACTTATGTAGTAACTGAAAGTTGTATTAAATGTAAATATACGGATTGTGTCGATGTATGCCCGGTGGATTGTTTTCGCGAAGGACCCAATTTCCTCGTCATTGATCCTGATGAATGCATCGATTGCACATTATGTGTCGCCGAGTGCCCGGTAGAAGCTATTTACGCTGAAGATGATGTGCCTGATAACCAACGCGGTTTTATTGCACTCAATGAAGAATTATCCAAGATTTGGAAACCTATTATCGAGAAAAAAGATGCCCCCGCCGATGCGGATGAGTGGGCACAAGTAACCGATAAGCTGGACAAACTAGAACGCTAAGCAAATTCGCTGTGCCGTCTCACTTTCCCCTGCATCGCGTTTTAATACGCATTCAAAGTTACAGTCTGACGGCAACAGCGCAAGCAAACCCACAAAAAACGACCAATCTTACAACTTAGCACCCGTCCCAACCAGCTGGGCAGAAGCAATCTTGTAAGAAAACGTCTGCGGATCGAGGTTATCCAGTTGCTGCCCATCAATTTCAGCATGCGGATATAAGAAGAACGGCACTTTGCCGGCCTTGCTGTTTTGGCCCAACGTGATGTTTTCACCATGATTGAAGGCCACCCAATTCATCTCCCAAGCCCCGAACAATTTCTCTCTCAAAGCTTTAACTTCATCATGATTGCGAGGTAACCCTTCCAATGCGATTACTTTACACACATCAGCCGGATCAACTGGTACCCAACCCAGACCTGTGAGATAAAACTCTGCTCGACAGTGCTGAGCTGCGGTAATATCGCCAAACTTACCTAAATTTTTATTCAAAGCCGATTCGTTTATCCGAATACCATATTGTTGTCGGGCAGGAATTCCCGAAGCACGCGCCAAACCGACGAAAAGTGAATTAATGTCTGCACACTGTCCATTCAGGTTCTCATTTGCCAGCATCAGCTTAGCATCACCTTTTCCTCTGCCACGCACGCTCGTGTCAAAATTAGCATTATCAATTACCCAATCATAAATCACTCGCGCTGTCTGCAAAAGATCATTCTTATTAACGTCTCTGGTAATCGAAGCTGCGGTTTGGCGCACAATACCATCTAATGGTATTTGCTGGGTTGATTGCACGAAAGGCTTGACAACGTCAGGGACTGCAGCTTTGTGAGGCGTTGCAATATAAGAGTGTAGATCAATCTGCCGATCAGTCGTCTTGACGATGCTGCTTACGGTAACATGGCGCTCACCACTGCCATTCCACTCAGCATGAAAGGCTGGAAAATCTGTCTGAGGAAGCGTGTAAAACTTAGCTGATTTTGCGCTGCCGCTCCAAACACTGCCCTGGGTAAACTGATAAGGCGTATCGTTAGTATCTGGCAAAGGTAGCCAAAGATGGGCATGTTTGCCCGTTGTGGGTAGCGTCACTTGATACGACAAACGATAACTGCGCCACTTGGCAGGACTTGCAGTCTGCGCAAAAATGGATGGGGCAATGGGAAACAAGGCAGCACTGGCGCCGACTAGCCTAATGAAATCCCTACGCTTCATATACTTCTCCTGTGTATTTAATGTAATATCTCAACAAATCTAACCCTATTGTTTAATCAAGTCAATCCAATCTCAACGATGTCTAATCTTTCCTCAAATTACTTGCCCGCAATCGAATTAGAGACGGGTTCCCATCCCACACATACGATTCTGTGGATGCATGGACTGGGTGCTGATGGTAACGATTTTGTACCTATTATACAAGAACTTGAATTACCCCCCGAAACTACTATCCGTTTCATATTTCCTCACGCGCCCAAGCAACCGGTAAGCATCAATCGAGGGCTGGTCATGCGTGCTTGGTACGACATTAAAGACATCGATATAAACCACCGTGAAGATGAGGTTGGAATTCGCCGCTCGCAGCAAGCAGTCACCGCACTCATTGAGCGAGAAAATCAGCGTGGCGTTCCTTCTACGAATATTGTATTGGCTGGATTTTCTCAAGGAGGCGTCATTGCTTTGCAGGCTGGCCTGCGTTATCCCCACTCATTGGCAGGCATCATGGCGCTATCATGCTATCTGCCATTAGCACATACCCTTACGAGGGAGGCACACCCTGCCAATACTTCCACACCCCTATTTATGGCACACGGCAGCGATGATCCTATCGTGCCACTTCACTT
>CAYNXU010000309.1:0-2255 GCA_964401225.1 uncultured Nitrosomonas sp. | reverse complement strand
GCCAGATGGACACAGCTAGTTACTAAAGCAACCATTCCTAGAAACAGCATCAGAACAATGCGTTTAATGCCGCCATCTGTTATCTGCCAGTCATTATCGGGAGCTGCGTCAAGGGACTTTTGCGTCTTGGAAAAAGGTTGCATTTGCATAAAGGTGATAATCTTTTGTGTGTTCGGCACTTTATGAGAGTTAATTAGGCAATACCCCAGAACTGTACGCTGTTTCATTCGATGATGCTGAATTGCTGGCAACCTGATTAACATCACATAACTTTCTGCCGCTAATGTTCATGTATGGGAAATGTACGAGAACTTTATAATTACTTTTAAAATTTATGAACGAGAAATCATCAAGCACTGATATTAGATCAAGGTCAGACCGTATCGTGGGCTCGATACTTGGCATCCTCTTTGTCGTATTAGCAATCGTAATGCTGGTTTCATCCAACCAATCAAACTTAATCGGATCGCTCTTAGCTGTATTTGTAGTTGGCGGAATTGGTATTGACGCACTAATTAATGCTACTCGCAACAAACGGTCACTTCTATCACGCATTGGCCCTTTGCCGTAATGATCGAATGAATTGGCTTAGCTCTAGGCTAAATAAAATGAAGATGTAGGTATTAACCGTAACTATCATGCTTCAGCATACATGTCCAGGTATTACTAAATATCCACATATAACAATATGTTATATGTGGATAGCATCCCCGCTCTAATACAAACTTGGTATTCTGGATGGAATTAAAAAATACTATTCCTTTATGGTCAAGCCTTTGGACTGACTCTCGACGATTTCGGGACCGACGGTTGGGATCAGGCCCGTCACCTGATAAATACCCGCGAGTACTTGTCTGCCCTCGTTGTCTTTCTGATCCCAATCCGGCGTGAATTTGATTTGCTCTTTTGGACCAAGGGTCATCGTCGTAAAGGTCTGAATAAACATGTGGCCTTGTGACCATTTCCATATCAATTGCTTTTTGGAGTCATGCACTTCGAAGTCGTAGTGCTGTCCCGATGGAAAATTGAGTGTCAGTGTTTCATCTGTAAGGTTTTTCAGCTCGAGTACCAAACGAACCGGCGTGCCCAAAGCTATTTCTTGCAAAGGCTTACCGTTTTCGGTGTCGATAATATCAAGCAGCGTTTCAACTCTTTTCAATACCGGTGGTTGTGTGTTTTCCTCGATTTTATTATCGCAGGCTGCAAACAATACAATTGCCACCAACATGATCAATAACTTCACTGATTTCAACATGTTTTCACCCCATTCCAAGTTTGTATATGAAAGTTGTTTATTGGACAATAAGCTTTGCAGCAGCATAGGGTAAAAATAAACACTCCCCTTTTACTTTTATAAAAGCTGAAAGTAAGGAAAATCGGATAGATTGTCAAACTCTAGCTTCTCCCAATATGAGCTGACTCTGAGCAAGCAGATTCTGAACCGGTCATTTATGCAAGACATGATGATCGAGATTGTTAAAGCAAAGCTGCAAACGGTAGTACCGAATTTCTGGATAGAACACGCGGTCTTACCCATATATACTTGAATTAACAGCATCACCTGTTAATTTAGACATTCAGCAGCGCATTGAGAGGCCAGTATTAGACCAATCATCTGGATTTTGCAAAGTTAACGCTATTGGTGAATGAAACATTTTGTGGTTAACAGCCCATAGCTCTATGCTTATTATTCGCAAAGAGTGAATAATCAGAAAAAGCTAGAGATCGCAATATTGAATACATTATTCATTCATAGCCACCCTTGTTTTCACTCGGGCAATTTCCCGCAAGCTGTTTCCAAGAGAGTTTTCGCAACACTTCCAGGTGCTACCGGCTCCCATTCATCTGGATCATCATTCGAATAAACTACCTGCCCTTCCCCCCTATTCGCACTGAACAAAGTGAATGCAAGCATTCTCGCCTGCTCTTGCTTACAGTCATACTCTTTTTTATATTTTGAAGACAAGAACTCAATTCCGCTGAATTCCTTCACAGTCTTGAAGTCCGCTAATGACCACATCTCGATGTTGTCGTCAATTTTCTGAATGGTGTCAAAATCGGCATATACTATTGTTGAACCATCAGCACTTTCATCCACTAATGACCAGTCAGCCATCACAGCATGAGCTATTAAGGCCAGTATTAAAGTTAGCAATATCTTTTTCATGCGTATTTGATTTTTTAGAAGCGCTCATTTCCGAAACAATATCATAACAATTTTTGAAAATGGATTCTGCCGCTGCTATATGGTAACT
>CAYNXU010000308.1:0-2255 GCA_964401225.1 uncultured Nitrosomonas sp. | reverse complement strand
AATGTACTTTCGGTCACGGGTCCGCAGGCGACGGATGAGGTCATGGATGCCATCCATACGCATTTGCCCAAGCTGCACGATCCTTATAGCGATCTGGTGCCCCCCCAAGGAATCAGGTTGACACCCAAGCATTATGCCTATGTAAAAATTTCTGAAGGCTGTAACCATCGGTGCACTTTCTGCATCATTCCCAGCATGCGCGGCAATCTTGTCAGTCGCCCCATTGGCGATGTCATGCAGGAAGCGCAAAGCCTGGTAGATGCTGGCGTTAAGGAACTCCTGGTTATTTCACAGGATACCAGTGCTTATGGGGTTGATCTAAAATACCGCACGGGCTTTTGGAAAGGTGAATTCGTTAAAACGCGCATTACCGAACTTGCACAGGCTATGGGAGAACTCGGTGTATGGGTGCGCTTGCATTATGTCTACCCCTACCCTCATGTCGATGAACTCATTCCGCTGATGACTGAAGGTAAGCTTATTCCCTATCTGGATATTCCCTTTCAGCATGCGAATGCACGTATTCTGAAACTCATGAAGCGCCCCGCGGATAGCGAGGATGTGCTCACACGCATTCTGCAATGGCGCGCGATTTGTCCCGATATTACGCTGCGCAGCACGTTTATCGTTGGCTTCCCGGGCGAGACGGAACAAGAATTTGAGGAATTGCTGGATTTTCTAAAAGCAGCACAGCTAGATCGTGTCGGGGCATTCATGTATTCACCTGTCGAAGGCGCAGCCGCGAACGAACTACCCGATCATATCCCGTCCGAATTACAGCAAGAGCGTTTGTCCCGCTTGATGGCATTACAGGCAGACATCAGCGCACAACGCCTTGCCCGGAAAATCGGTAAAACAATAGAAGTCCTGGTCGATGAGGTCGATGAACAAGGTGCAGTCGCACGCAGTCATGCGGATGCGCCGGAAATCGATGGACTGGTTTATGTGGAGAATGGTCAGTCATTAAAGCAGGGGGATGTGGTTACAGTCCGGATCACAGATGCTGACGAGCATGATCTCTGGGCGGAAACCCTTTGATTGATCATCGATCACTCTTGCCCTTCTTAAAAGGAGAACATTGTGGAACTTATATTGTGGCGTCATGCAGAAGCAGAAGACGGGTTTCCTGATGCTGCGCGCAAACTGACGGAAAAAGGAATAAAACAAGCGAATAACATGGCGCAATGGCTCAAACCCAGATTGCCCAAGGACACACGCATTATAGTTAGTCCTGCCAAACGTACGCAGCAAACCGCCTTGGCGCTTAGTAAAGATTTTGAAACCCTGCCGCAAGTCGGAACCAGCGCAACTGCTGAAACAGTGCTCAACACCGTCGATTGGCCTTACGCCGAGGGGGCGACACTGATCGTCGGCCACCAACCCACTTTGGGAAATATCGCTGCTTCATTGATCTGCAACAGCCGCGCTGGCTTTAGCATCAAGAAAGGCGCCATCTGGTGGTTTAGCTGCAAGCAAAACGGGAGTAATGAAAATACTATTCTGCGTGCCGTCATAAATCCCGATATGGTGTAAACATAAACAAACGATGCTCCCATTTGAATTGAGCGGCTGCAGAAAAATCTACTGCGCACTTCAATCGCTGCGTTGAGCAGCGCTCGTTTCTCGCCTATCTATTTGATATGTCTCGTTTCTGCGCTCCGTCCGCCTTGCGCTTGGCGTGCTCGCCACGATTTTTTCAGTGCCTCTGAGCTATGGCACGCTTGATTCTTTTCAACAAACCGTATGGGGTTATTTGTCAATTTACTCCCCAGGCGGGATATCAATCACTCAAAGATTTTATTCCCATTCCTGATTTTTATCCTGCCGGAAGACTCGACACCGATAGCGAAGGGTTGGTATTACTCACCGATGATGGAAAATTACAGCATAAAATCAGTCATCCGAAATACAAGCAATCCAAGATCTATTGGGCGCAAGTGGAAGGCAAGCCCGCCCCCGCGGCTCTGGCACGATTATGTGAAGGAATAAATCTGCACGGTTACCGAACTCAACCTGCGAAAGTCCGTCTAATGGATGAACCGATTCATCTTTGGTCACGAACCCCGCCAATACGTTTCCGCAAAAATATTCCTACTTCTTGGCTAGAACTCACCCTTACCGAAGGAAAGAACCGGCAAGTGCGGCACATGACAGCAGCGATCGAGTGCCCGACGTTACGGTTAATTCGAACGGCGATCGGTCAATACACGCTAGCCGACCTTGCCCCCGGACAGTGGCGTATTCTTGGATAATTA
>CAYNXU010000307.1:0-2266 GCA_964401225.1 uncultured Nitrosomonas sp. | reverse complement strand
TGAATAATTTTATTTGTGTTTTAAGGCAATAGATAATATTGTTCGGCCAGCAAAAATGAACAAAATTTGGAATGCATACATGCCGATAGATCTGGATTATGGTTCTGATAACATTTTTTCAACGTTTCTGCATGGTCAAATAGGAGATCATTGTTAATGTCGTTTAAAGATAAGCTTAGTCTGTTTGGGCCTGGGATGCTTTATGCAGGCGCAGCCGTAGGGGTTTCTCATCTGGTGCAAAGCACACGGGCTGGCGCTGAGTTTGGATTTCAGCTAGTCGCCATCGTCTTGTTGGTAAATATACTGAAGTATCCAATTTTTGAATCAGGTCCCCGCTATGTCGCGGCCACAGGGAAAACACTGCTTGATGGTTATCGCGGTATTGGCGCCTGGGCTGTCTGGATTTATGTTCTGCTGAGTTTATTTACCATGTTTATTGTCATGGGCGCCATTTCCATCGTTACGGCGGGGTTGTGCATACAATTGACTGGCATAGGCATGGAAGCGCCTGCAATGGCATTGCTGCTTCTGGCTATTTCATTACTCATCCTGGGCTTTGGACATTATTCCACCCTGGATCAGACCATGAAATTGATAATCGTGGTACTGACAATCTCCACCTTATCTGCACTGGCATTCTCATTATTCGAACCTACGGATAAGCAGGCAGTTTTTGAAACCACCTTTGATTTCTCCAACCATGTGCATATTCTGTTTCTGGTTGCGTTGATCGGCTGGATGCCGGCACCGATTGATATTTCTATCTGGCATTCGGTTTGGTCCGTTTCCAAAAATACGGAGCAAGGCTACCGGATACCGTTATCCCAAGCATTGCTCGATTTTAGACTCGGCTATTGGGGAACCACCCTTCTGGCAGTTTGCTTCCTGTCATTAGGGGCGCTCATCATGTATGGAACACCTGAATCTCCCGCAGCAAACAGCACAGAATTTGCCAAGCAATTTATCAATCTTTACACCGTTAATCTGGGAGAATGGGCTTTTCCATTCATTGCGTTGGCTGCCTTTACCACCATGTTCAGCACCTTATTGACTTGTCTCGATGCTTATCCGCGCACATTGCGAAGAGCATCGGAGATCCTCATTACTCAATTTGGAAATAGTCGATATCACAACGGATTGTACTGGTTCTGGTTGATTCTCACGGTTTCTGGCACCGCAATACTTTTACTCTTTTATCTGCGCGACATGCGAGCCATGGTCGATCTGGCGACGACTGTTTCATTCGTTGTGGCACCTGTTTTAGCCATTTTGAATTACATAGCTTTGAGTCATCCTCAAGTAGCCGGCCCTGCTCAACTTACCAGGGCTTTTAAATACGCTTACCTTACATCAACCAGTCTCTTGATTCTATTCAGTCTTTTGTTTTTATTTTACAAACCATAGCGACACCATCAATTCATTTAGATCTGATTTGGAACATTGATCTTAATGGCAGCCATATAGGGATGGACTTCATAACCACGGTCCATCCCCTTGTTTAGATTCGCTTTACTTGAACTATGCCTAATTAATTTTTACCGCCTTTTTTAGCAACCGTAATAATTGCATAAGGATGCTCGGCACGGCAGGTACGGCTATCGCCAAGATCGACCACGACTGCGTAGGTACCATTTCCGAGTTCTCTGGCATCCCAATTGTAGATGTATCGTTTTTCCTCGGGAACGTAGCGCATGAAATTTCCGGTATCAGCAGCAGACACCGACGACACCTGTTTCAGTTCCTCGCCAACCCCTTGAAGGGTATCGTAGGAAGTCAGCCACACGGTTGGTGTGGCATCGGTAACAGGGTAACCGTTAGCGTCGACCACTCCGATCTTGATCGGAATCACGCGGCCACCGAAGATACTGGTACCATCACCGTTGATCGGCTGGCCAAATCCCATGAACAGGTAGGTAATACCGAGGGTAGCGCTATCATTGGATTCTTTGTAATCATCATCGCCAGCAAACTCGGCAGAGAGCGTGTAATCACCGACACCGAGACCGCTCACATTAAAGGGTCGAGTCGCAATACCGCTTGAGTTGGTGGTTGCTAACCCAATCGGGCTCTCATCAATAGAGAAATAGAGATTGGCATTTCCGATCTTGGCGCCATCATCTAACTCTTCCAAGGTTGCCGTCAGATCCACGTCACCATTGAGGAGGACGCACTTAGGGTCAACTGTTAGCTTGGTCTCTTTTTTTGCTGGTTCAGTCTGCTCAGTGACCGAGAAGTTGATTGATAAGATAGCGCCTTCGATCCTAGT
>CAYNXU010000306.1:0-2277 GCA_964401225.1 uncultured Nitrosomonas sp. | reverse complement strand
ATTTCAGGCTGACCATGCGCGTTGTAGCGCGTAATCTGGGTGGCATGGCCCAGTGCGTTGGTCATTTGCCTGATCTGGCCACGACAGCCAAAGTGCCCACCCAAACAGCTTGCATCCGGGGCATAGTAATCAAAGGTGGTGATATCGGAGACATCGGTACGTGGACCATCGACCACACTTTGCAGTAATACGCCGGGCACATCGGGATGGTAGAGATAATTTGTGGTCCACGTGCGGCTAGCATGCGTTGCCAAATCATGCAGGCTATAGCGAGTGAGATTGCCGTGCGCGTCATATTCCCACGCTGTTTCACGCGCTGCTTCGGTGATCTTGATGGGTAAACGGAAGCTCGGGTGCCAGCCGGTTAAAATTTTTCGTTCAGCGGTATTAGCAGCAGGTGTGTAATTAACCAGATCAGCCGGACAGGCCTGGTTGGAGGATAATCCTTCAACACGAGCGATTTCCAGGTTGTGGGCAAGATCATAGGCGTAGCAGGTCTTATTGCCGTTAAAATCGGTTTGGCTGGCGACATTACCATTGTCATCATAGGTAGTGCTTGATGCAGCCGGACCACATCCGGCACCGCCGGGTTGGGATTGGCCAGTACTTTTAACTACGCCGAGAACCGTTTGAAATTGATAGGTGCGCTGCGTGCCCAGCGGATCCGTGACGGTAGTGCTGCCATCGGAATTGTAGGTAAGCTGATGGCGATCGGCGCCATCGGCGTGCTCTGTGGCAATCGCCCTGCCCTTTACATCATACTGATAGGTGGCAAAGCGCACACCGTTCTCATCGGTAATGCCTGTCAGTGCCGATGGCAAATTAGCGCCACTGGTATAAGCGGGTTCATTATAGTGATAGCTGCGAACACCCCCATCGGGATAGGTCACACTACTCAAATTACCATGAGTGTCATAGCGATACCGATACAACCCACCAGCCGGGTCCGTCAGGGAAGCAATACGTTTTTGTGCATCGTAGCTGAAAGCAAGCTGACGACCCACATCATCAGTGACTCTATCAAGCGTTTCAGGATCACCGTCGCCGCCTTCCACAATAGCAAGATCATATGTCAAAAGCTGACTACGGCCAGAACGATCGGTTATGGATAATAACTTGCCTGTGACATCATAGTATTCGGTTACTTCATCGTCGGCGATTAAGTGCCAGCCAGTAACATTGCCGTTACTACCAAGAATCTGAATCAGCTCCTCATGTCCTTTCTGCTGATTGATCCAGAATGCGTTAGCAGGCCGAAAATAGACTAATTTACCGTCAGCTCGTATCGCAGAAATTGTTGCTGAATTGATGTGAAGACCACGCTGAAAAGTATGTCGCCAGGAAGCCCCCATCTGATTGCTACCTGACAAAGCCTCAGTGTTATAGTAACGAGAAAATGCTAGCCCAGTGGAGGATACAAAATCAGTTTGCTGATCATATTTATTTCCTGTCGCAACATTGATGGGATTACCAATGCATATCTGGGGGTGGCCTGAGTTAGCGCCCGGATCGGGAATATTGTCAGGGATAGTGCAGATTTTATCACTTAGCACATAAGGCCAATCACCAACATTACACACCGGATATGCACCACCAAAGCGCCATTCATATTCGTATGGCTGAACATAAGGCGGATTACCATAATGACGAATGATTACGCCACATTGATAATGTGCAGCAGGAAGGATATTCATGGAGAAGTTATTATTTTGATCCCATCCCCAAGGAATAACCCACATACTCTTAATTTCAGCGTATTGTGAGCTTGGAATGCCAACATATTCAATATCTCTGAGAGATGCCCAGTATTCGCAAGCTTGCAAAGGAGTTGCAACAAAAACACCTGGATACCTCGTATCTGCAATTACAATCGGCCCACGCTCAAACCCATAGATACTCTTGAAACCCATACCAGAAAACAGCAGTAATACCCAGATTAGGTACGGTTTCCAACCGAACTTCACAGAGTGCTTCATCAATTAAACTTCCTCTCCATTGTTAGCACGCAATTTAGTTTTTCACTTGCTATATGCCTTCACCTTCACAAAAAAGTGAAGCCAATCGTAGCAATGAGCAAAGTGATCCAGCCAAGGAGAAACAGGGTAATCCGCTCTTTTTTCCCCGTTTAAAATATGAATCGACTAGTAATTCTTCGTGTGGCCAAAGCTGGCTAATTTGACAACGCATCATGCTTTCACTACATTTCGTCAGAACATTACCTATTTCAATACTCACCAAAGACAATCCTATGCGCGCAATTTTTCTTGATTTCGGTTC
>CAYNXU010000305.1:0-2292 GCA_964401225.1 uncultured Nitrosomonas sp. | reverse complement strand
AGAAGGTGTTGATACCGAATTTTGAGCTGCGATGAGTGTGAATAATGTCTAAAGGTACATTTGCGTTAGTAGGTATTTATGGAGGAACATTTGATCCAGTCCATTACGGTCATTTGAGGATTGCTGAAGAACTGGTTGAAATTTTACAACTGAATGAGTTGCATTTTCTTCCCGCAGGCCGCCCCCGGTTGCGGGAAAAGCCTGTTGCTACACAGCATCACCGTGTGGTCATGCTGCAAGAAGCAATTCGTGATAATCAAAAATTTCTGCTGGATGATCGAGAAACTAAGCGTTCTGAAGAAAGCTACAGCGTGGTATCACTCCGTGAATTAAGAAATGAATTCTTAGAAAAGAACACAGCCTTCTGCTTTATCATGGGAATAGACGCATTTTTAAAACTGCCCAATTGGTACCATTGGCGCGAGTTGTTTGAGTTATGTCATCTGATAATCGTTAATCGTCCGGGTTACGCTGCTTTAGCAAACCAGCATTGTCTACCTTCAGAATTGAAGGATGCGTGCTTAGATCGCTGGACAGAGGATATCAATGCATTAAGGTCTGTCCAGTCCGGACTTGTTTTTACTGCAGAGACAACACTGCTGGATATTTCAGCAACAACTATCAGAGCTTGCATTGTTTCAGGAAAAAGTGCACGTTATCTACTTCCTGATAATGTATTGCATTATATTGGCACACATCACGTCTATCGCGAGGAAAAATGAATAAGGATGAGTTGTTGAAGCTAGCTACTGCTGCGTTAGAAGATTTAAAGGCGCAAGATATCCTGGTGCTGGAGGCGGGAAAAATTACCTCATTATTTGATTACATGATCATCGCCAGCGCAAACTCCACGCGCCAGACTAAAGCGCTAGCCAATCATGTGCGTGAAAAAGTAAAAGCTGCAGGAGGAAAAGTCTACAGTGTTGAAGGCGAGCAAGCCGGGGAGTGGTTATTGGTGGATTTGGGGGATATTGTGGTGCATATCATGCAACCTGCAATTCGTGAGTATTATGATTTGGAATCGTTGTGGGCAGAAACCAGCGCAATCAAAGAAAAAAACTCCTTAATGTAATATGAGCGGAATAAATGATTGAGTAATGAAGCTTTATATCCTGGCTGTGGGAAATAAAATGCCGGACTGGGTTGTTGATGGTTTCAAGGAGTATCACCAGCGCATGCCAAGAGAACTCCCGATTCACCTCATCGAAATTAAACCAGAGAAACGGGGAACCAAACAAACCGAACGATTGCTCTTTGCCGAGAGCGAGCGCATCCGGGCAGCACTACCACCTGCTTGTCATAGCGTAATCATGGATGAGCGAGGTAAGCAAATGAGTACGATCGAGTTAGCTGCGGCGTTGACCGAGTGGATGGGAAATGGGCAGGATGTTGCATTTATTATTGGTGGTGCCGATGGGCTGCATCGTGATATCAAGCATATAGCCAATGAAAAGATGGCACTTTCTAAGTTAACGCTTCCTCATGGTCTAGTGCGCATCATATTGGCGGAGCAACTATATCGAGCTTGGTCGATTATCAAGCAACACCCTTATCATCGGGCATGATTAGCAGTGGCTTGGCGAACCACTCTCGGTCTATGGCAGCGAGCAGTTATTGGAAAGTATGAATTGAAATAAGCATTAATTTTATAGATCGAACACATTCATGAGACTTGCTAAAAATTATATCTATCTGGCTTCTCGTAGTTCTCGCAGGAGGGAGCTGCTCAAGCAAATCAAGGTAAAGCATAACGTATTGCTTATGCGCGAAACGGCATCGCGGCCTATCGATGTTGACGAAACACCTTTTCCAGATGAATCTCCTACGGATTATGTTTATCGGATTACCCATGCCAAGGCTGAGGCAGGTTGGTCACGTTTACTACAGCGAAATTTACCCTTATCTCCTGTTCTGGCTGCCGATACGATCGTTACATTGGATGGATGTATTATCGGGAAACCCAAAGATGCTGCGCATGCCGAAGAAATGTTACAGACGCTTTCAGGAAGGACGCATCAGGTCTTAACTGCCATCGCATTGGCTTCGCAAGGCAATATTAAAAATCGACTATCCATTACGACAGTACGATTTCGTGATATCGGTAAACGTGAAATCAAAGCTTGTATTGCAAACGGTGAAGCCCATGATAAAGCAGGGGCTTATGCTATTCAAGGTATGGCGGCTGCATTTATCATTGAAATTATCGGGAGTTATAGCGGCGTAATGGGGTTACCTTTATTTGAAACAACGCAATTACTCGAAGAATCTGGGATAGAAATTTTTTCTTAGCAG
>CAYNXU010000304.1:0-2296 GCA_964401225.1 uncultured Nitrosomonas sp. | reverse complement strand
GCCCCTAAACATAACCCGGCGATATTCGCAGCCAACCAAAACATGGCAGGGCTTTCAGCCTTCCAGGCTAATAGGATCATTATGATCCATCCAACGAGCGTTAAGGCAATGGTGAGAATATGACCCAACTTATCCTGTATGCTGCCAAAAACAAATGCGCCCAGCGCGGCGGTAATATTGACCAACAGAATCAATAATATCGTGTCGCTGGTATCAAACCCCATCGCTTGCTGAGCATAAATTGCCGCCAAAGCGATCACCGCCTGAATCCCTGCCTGATAGAATACCAGGCAGATGAGAAAGCGCACCAGATCTTGATAATGGCGCACATGCTTGAGGGTATCGCCCAACCGCGTGAAGGCTTCCTTGATGACCCGATGCCCGGCAAGATGGGGTTGAGGTTGCGCTCGCTCTTTCAGATAAAGAAAGGTGGGTATACACGCCACAGCGAATATAAAGGCTGTTATCAGCATCGTTACCGGCACAAACTGGCTTGCTTCTTGTCCTTGTCCTTGCGCCCATGTCACATAAGCCAGTGAACATCCCAGGCTGAATAAGCCACCGATGTAACCCAGACTCCAGCCCCACCCCGATACTTTCCCCAGAGCTTTGCTCCGGGCTAATTCCGGCAGAAAAGCGGCGATGAGATTCTCACCACTGCCAAAGAAGAAATTAGTAAAGATAATGAGGATGATCGCCAACCATAAATCACCGGGACCGGCAAAATAAAGCAATGCGGTAAATAAAACACAGCCTACGGTCGTCGCGAAAAGCAGGCGTTTTTTTGCGGCATAAGCATCTGCATACGCACCCACTGCCGGCGCGGTCAAAATGATGAGAATATAGGAAACCGCTAATGCTGCGGTCCATGCAAAGGTTCCCCAATCCTCATTATCCGCGACGACTGCTACAAAATAGGCGTTAAAAATGGCAGTAATAACGACGGTGGTGTAGCCCGAGTTAGCAAAATCGAACATCGCCCAGGACCAAACCTCGCGCCGGCTGACGCCTTCAGCAAGATATAGTGATTCTTTCTTTGGAGTCATGTGATAAGCGTGGTTATTTTTTGGCAACAAACACAACGCGTTTCTTATATGAAATGCGCCACACTCATTACCGAAACGAGCGATTCGTGACGATTGATTACACGATAACGCAACTTTGCCCATACGTTATCACAATGCGCATGAAGTTTGCCGCAGCCAAGCAATCTTAGCCCGAAAATTTCATAAATTAACACATACCTCACGTCATCACGTGAATTTATGAAATATTCGAGCTAGAAAGATTAAAATTTAAAAGAATCTGACTGATGAATTCTTTGTCTGCTTATCTCGATAACGAGAGATGCTCCTGGACAGCATCCTTGGACGAGGCGCTTACGTCAAGTAAAAAGCGGAGTTCACTCCTGATAAACGAACATTCTTAGCCTATTTTTAACACCACAGCGGCAACACAGATAGTTTTTCAACTGCCTGTTAGGCCCATCCCATATTCATATCAGGCAACACATCAACCGACTGCTGCAATCTGCGCTTAACTGAACGTAAAATATCCAGCAGACTGCTTAATTGCAAGCGGAACTCCTCTCCCGAAGTAAGCCGATACCATTCGTCGCCATCGGGGTCCTCTTCATCCAGGTTGCGCCAGAATAGGCTGTCAAATTCCCGATAGGAAACAGGTTGCCCTGCAAGCAGGTTATCTTCGATTTTACTAACCCAAGCATGACGCCTGCTGATTAAGCCTTCGGCACCCTGATGAATGATAACGGAGAGGTAATCATAAAGATCCATCGTACAACAAATTTTAGTAAGTTCTGACATTCGCTGACCAACCATGACATGCCTCATCAGGTCTTGCAACGCTATGGTTGAAACTTCTAGACTAACGCCTGTTTGTAGTGAGTAAGTTTTGTCGAAATACATATTCAGGGAAAAATAAACCGTATTCAATCAATTATCCGATTGATTTTTTTTGCTAAGGTTCATTTTTTTACTAAAAATGTGATAGTACACTAGCAGTAATTATAAAATTACATCACTCGTAACGTAAAAAATTCTCTGCCAGCGCATCTTCACCATAACGAGCAACTAACGTATCAATTTCTGCAAGCAGCGCGTCATCTTCATCTTCATCGAGCACGCCTTCACCGACGAGTCGCGCTAACAACCCCGAGAAAATGGCTTCCTTTATCACACCTAAGGTAGGTGGTGCTTGCCGGTTTTCATCATACATGACCGTCTCGATCACTCGAGAAAGAGGTTCACTGGCAACATCCTGCACAAAATCCACAGCC
>CAYNXU010000303.1:0-2308 GCA_964401225.1 uncultured Nitrosomonas sp. | reverse complement strand
ATGAGCTTTTCTTGATACACTTCCAACCCGATAGGGTGATGGGAAGAATGGCCATGCAGGATGTCGATTCCGGCGGAATCGATTAGTCTGTGCGCAAAATCGATATGCTCCCGGGGGATGTGGTAGCCCCAGTTTCCACCCCAATGGATGGAGAGGATCACCACATCGCCGGGACGCTTGCTTTGCTGCACGATGGTTGCGATTTGCTCAACCGTGCTGTGGGATAAATCCGCCAACCAATAAACCCCCGCTCTGCCAGGTTGGGCTCCCCATAGTGATGGAATACCGCTTGATTCCGTGCCACAGGAAATGACCATAACCCTGCCTTTATCAGGTAGTTGCAGCATGGCGGGGGACTGTGCTTGTTGTAGATTTGTGCCAGCACCTGCGATTTTGATGCCAGCATTTGTCAGGGTGTGCACGGTTTCTGTCAGGCCAGCATAGCCCCAATCCAGTACATGATTGTTCGCCAGCACACAGCAATCGATGCTTGCGGCAGTGAGACAAGCGACATTGTTGGGATGCATGCGGTAGTGTATGCCTTTGTCCGTCCAAAAGTCGTTGCTTGAGGTAACGCTCGTTTCCAAATTGATGATGCGCGCGTCGGGTGCTGCTTTTTCCAATTCGGCCAGTGCGTCGCCCCAGATATAATCAAAGTTGACCGGTTTGGAAACTATTCCATTGATGTTCTCTCCCAGCTCGACATAGCGTTTTGCATTGCGCACATAAGGTTCATGCAATTGCGGGTCATTGGGATGGGGAAATAATTGATCGATTCCCCTGCCCGTCATCACGTCTCCACACAGAAACAGCGTAAGGGGTGTTTTCATGGTGGATTCATCGAAACCGGTTCTTGTCATCGCTGGCAGGAGTATGACTAAAAATTCAAACTGATAGCCTTGCCAAGCTGATCGCCTTTTCGCTTGAAAAAGCTGACGTTGACAGCTGTTAAGGAAATATCCATGCGTGCAAAGTTATCTTCTGAGTAGACGTCAGATGTGATCCTTGCCAGGTAGTTTTGTGGCGTCTTGACGGTTCTAAGATGCCCTTGGCTGATAAAACTGCTTTTCTGCATGTGCGGGTAGGGCCAGAAAAAGGATGAGGATACGATCTGATGAGCAATCAGCCGATTGCCCTGCGCTGCGGTGATTTCGGCTGTGTAGGAACAATGCACGTCACCGGAGATAAACACCGCTTTGGGGACCTGATGTCGGGCAATGAAATCGAGGATTTGCTCTCTTTGTTCCGGGAATGCGCCCCATTTGTCGCCGGAGTCGCTGGTCAAATCAGGTGCGAATGGTACGGAAGTTACCATCATCTTGACGCGGCCTGATTGATCGCCGAGCCAGGCAAGTAGTGCGCTCATTTGTTCATGATTGATCATTTGGCTGTTATGGCTGTTCAGCAATCGTTCGGTTCGAACGTCCATGACGAACCAGTCAGTGCAGCCATCGGAAAACGTGTACCAGAATTTTTGCAGCACGCCATCGATGCGGTTGTCTTTGCTCACTTCAAACAAGGGGGAATGACTGCATTGATAAATTTGATAAGCGTGGATGGCATGCGGATAAAGCGTGATAAAGTCTTTGCTTGTGGCTTTGGCAGGCCAGTTGTCTTCAATTTCATGATCATCGAGTATCATGTAGGTGGGGATGGCGGCCATCAATTCACGAATGTGGTTCTGAGAGAAGACGGTTCGATAGCGCTTCAGAAACTCGGGCAGACGTTCATCCGGTTTGAAGAAATTCAGATCGTCTGCGTAGATTTGATCACCCGTCATGACTAAGCCATGGATAGGACGTTTGGAGGCTTCGCTGAGGATGCTTTCGAAAATTTTGTCGCCACGATCATCGAAAATATCACCGAAAAATGTCCTGAGAAGATAGCGGCAGGAACCCGTAACATAGGAACGCGCCTTGTGATTGTCAGAGGAGGCGGCCTTAAAGGTATAAATTTTCTCCGGCCATTCGATGATGCTGCCCTGGATGCGTATGAAATCGTCAAGTTCGGCGTCGAGAAACAACCAACCAGCCTGATATTCGTAGGTCGTTTCCGCTTGCAAGTCAGACAGAACGATCACCGATGACATATCGAAATTTGCTGACATCTTGTTATAGATCGGATCCGACCATTTTTTAGTGCCTTTTTTGCGGAATCTCAATACGCCGAAGCAGCGTCGATAAGTGCTCTCACCCGTTAATTCGAATTTGCCTCGGAACCAGATGCGGGATTGTTGATCAGTGGTATAGCCAACGATGGGGCCTACGGTGGGGGAATGTAATTTCATTTCGTTCTCCTGAGCATGAGG
>CAYNXU010000302.1:0-2318 GCA_964401225.1 uncultured Nitrosomonas sp. | reverse complement strand
AACGTAAATGATGCGCTCTGGTCAGCCATACTAAATCTTCAGGATGAAGCCCTTCGAGTCCGCTTGCTGCGCTGCCTGGATGCAAAGAAGCGCGCCGAAGATTGGGCCTTGCTGCGCAGCCAACTAATTAGTGCAGGACGGTTTCTGTGGAATTTGCCTGACAAGCTTGGCAAGTAGCCCGGGGAGTAGTAGCGGTATTTTTTTAGGGAATTAATTTTATAGCTGTAAGCAATCCGATATTGTATCCAAATAATTAGATGATTCTGCCGAGGGGATGATGTAACTGCCTCGGGATCAAGATTTTCTTTTTTTGAGGATCAATCTTTCTTAATGGCTTGTAACTATTGATTCTGGTATCAAGTATCTGAGGATGGATTTGATACTACTTTCCTAATCGCATTTCTATTTCTTTCCACTCTCAACCGACTGTACTCAAGCATGATTATTTTATGTTTATGCGGCGTACAGTTTGTTCCTCTGCAGCAATTCTCATTATGAGCATTAGCGCATATGATTTCTCCACACAGAAGCTAAATTATCCATTTTTCATATGTAAATTTACCACTCTATACTCATCGCACCTCAAAATTCGGCAGCCATACCTTCTCCCGCTGGGAGAAGGCCGGATGAGGGATTATATAAACCGAATTTTGAGGTGCGATAAGTATAACGTTAATTATTAGTCAAAAACAACCAGCATCTTCTATATTATTTCCAATATGAGAATTGCTGGTGCCTCTGTATGCAACCACATGTATTATAAAGATAAAACATTATGATTTCTTAATATTATTCACTTTACTTGCAAGAAAACAGAAAGTAATATTACAAAAAATATGTAGAATATGTTTTATAATATTTGATAATAAATTACATAGATACGGGTATATGATATACTGAAAATATGTTAATAAATATTGTGCCAATGGGTGAGGTGGCTACATGCATGGTTGAAATTGATCCAGAGATGCCTTTGTATAGCATCGGAGTAGTTGAAGATATTTTGGGGATACCGCAAAGGATTCTCAGAACATACGAGGAGAAAGGAGTTATCCGGCCGTCCCGAACAGACACCAATCGACGTCTCTATTCACAAACTGATTTGAGCAAAATCCAGTATGTGCACTATTTAACTCATATTAAGAAAGTCAATTTATCTGGTGTTAAGGAAATTTTCGATTTGCTTGGAAAAATACCTGCTGAGGCCCGAGAAGGAATACTCGCCGAATCGGAGCGTGAAATTCAGGCATTGAGCGAAGAAAAGAAAAAAATCCTGCATGAAGGCGCGGAAGAAATAGATAAAGAAATTCTGACAAAGTAATGACCCGATTGGGTAAAGTAATTGGCGGATTTAATTAATCAAAGTCAAATTTTCTAAAGCAAGTTCTACCTAATGATTTGAAGCCGAAATGAAACCCGTTAATTGGACGGCTGTGAGGAGGATACAAATATGGTAACACGCCAAGAAATTAGTATGGATATTGCGCTAATGGAACCATGCTCTAAAACACACCAGGCCTTGTTACGACATCATCAGAGGGAATTCAAATTGCGAAGTGATCTAGGTTTGACTAGTCAGGAGTTGTTCTGGGTTGTGGTGGGACTCGAAGACAAATATCAGGTAACAATTCCACGGGAAAAGATCGAATCCTTAACGACATTGGACAATCTAGTGGATTACATAGTCAACATGACGAGCTGATGCTCATGAATAAGGAAGGCTGAATGGAACTCCTGCAACTTTCTAAAGTTGGGCACGACATTGTCATCCGACCATTAAGGGTGGCTGACGCTCTCGCCATTTCAGATATGGTACGTGAATCAGGTGTGTTGGACGTTAATTCGGATTATGCCTATCTTTTGATGTGCACTCACTTTTCAATGACGAGCGCAATCGCCCAATACGGTAATGAAAGTGCGGCATTTGTGACTGGGTATATTCTGCCGCATGAACCAGGTACTCTTTTTATGTGGCAGATCTGCGTGCGACCGGCCTACCAAAGACTGGGATTAGGGATTCGGCTCATACAATCTTTGCTCCAGCGAATCGAATGTAAGCAAGTCCGATTCGTCGAGGCCACGATTAATCCATCCAATTTTGCTTCTCAAAAGTTGTTCCGGTCTTTGGCTAAACAGCACGGGACGGAATGTAAAACAACCCATTTTTTTTCTAAAGACCTATTCGGTTCGAGTAGTCACGAAGAAGAACTGCTTTTCAGGGTAGGGCCACTTAGGCTAAACGATTATCAGGAGTAGTGTGATGCAGCAATTCTCATTTTGAAAGAATTGCATAAAACGCTGGACAAAACCACGATACC
>CAYNXU010000301.1:0-2337 GCA_964401225.1 uncultured Nitrosomonas sp. | reverse complement strand
TTCCAGTAAATAATCTGGAGAAAGATCCAACTCAGGTAAAGTAATGCAGCACTAAAAGATATGAATAAAAGACGCCATAGCCAGCGTTTAAAAAATTTTGCCATGTGTCTTTTTGTGTGATTAGATTGTTTGAAAAGTGCAAATGCAATAATCGCTACACTTTACAACATGCATAGTACTGATGTTATTTGAGCTTCTGCTCATTATTTTTCAACATTTCGATGACTGTTTTAGTTTGAGGTCTTATCCCTCGCCATAAGAAAAAAGATTCTGCGGCTTGCTCGACAAGCATGCCTATACCATCCACCAGACTATTCACGCCTTGTTGCTTGGCAAATTTTAAAAATGGTGTCAGCTCATGGCTGTACATCATGTCATAGGCAAGTGTTTGTTCGGTAAATATACCTATCGGCAAGGGAGGTAACTCAGTATGAAGGCTCGCAGATGTCGCATTGATGACGATATCAAAATTTTCTCCGGAGAAATCCTGGTAATGACCAGCTGCGATATGACCGTGAGAGGAGAATTGCCTCAATAGAGCATGTGCTTTGACTTGGGTGCGGTTGGCAATGGCAAGCAGGCGAGGTTTGTGTTCCAGAAGGGGTAGAATAACACCGCGCGCAGCACCGCCTGCGCCCATTAATAACACGCTTTTACCCCTAATGCTGACACCCTGATTCAATTCAATATCTCGAATCAATCCAACGCCATCGGTATTGTCGCCAAATATACTAAGATCTTCATCGAACTTGAGGGTGTTGACAGCTTGCGCGGCGTTTGCTCGGTCGGTTAAACGAGTCGATAGGGTATAAGCTTCCAGCTTGAAAGGAAGGGTGACATTTAGACCTTTGCCCCCTTGTTGCTGAAATCTCCTTACTGCCGCTTCGAAACCATCCAAAGGTGCAAGAATGGCTTCGTATTGCATGTCCTGATGAGTTTGTCGTGCAAATTCCCTGTGAATGATGGGTGATTTACTATGATGTATGGGATTGCCAATTACGGCATAAGAGTCGGGCATAACGTAAAGTTGTGTCGTGGCGCGTGAGCGGAGAAATGAAATTTCGAGTAAAAATAAAACAGATTGAACCGCACTATTTTACTGATTATTCGCTGAGTAATTTATCAGAACGCGCAAATACCCAAGTGCGGGTAATATGCAAGATATCCGTATCGCGACTGATATCCGGTGGAAAAGGTGCGAAACCATTCTGCGCCGCAAGTCTGACAATGTTTATGGCGGCTTCGTCGAGGATCTTGGCGCCAGACGAACGATCGATACCTATTGATTCAAGGCTGCCATCCGATCGAATGCCAACAGTCAGTTGCAGACTACCATAAAGCTTTTGCCTTTTGGCGGCTTCAGGGTAGTTCAGGTTGCCAATGCGCTCGACCTTGAGCCGCCAGTCTTCTACATAGCGTGCGAAGCGATATTCTCTAGTGCGCGCGCCGACAAATTTGCGTTTGGGCCGCTTCTGATATGCTTCATATTCCTTGGAGATTTGGGCTTCTAGGCGAGCAATTTCAAGACTGCGCTGCAATAAATCTTTATTATCAAGTTGAGGCGATGGCTTGTTTTCAGGCTGTGCTGAGGGAGAATCGGTCTGGATAACTCGAGACTTGCTTTCAACAGCAGTCATCAGCTTCTTGACTTCGCTTTCCAATTGCTTCGTTTTCTGGGTCGCTTGAGAGAGATCGACTAATGGCTTGGTTTGGGGCATCACCGGTAAGGGTGATTTGGCGCGCCGATCATCCTCAACATTACCGCCTCCCTCCAAATTGGTTTGTGCCAATAGATTTGTGTCAACGGGTTTTTGTTCAGATTTGCTATTGACTAGAATGACTTCAAGCGATTTTGCAATTTTATTGAATGGAGGTTCCGGTGCCTTAAAAGTGACGCCTAATATGATAATTGCATGTAAGAGCAATGAAATCAGGATGGCAATATGGATACGTTCTGGACGGTAAACAGACCCAGGATAAGGCATGGTGGAAAGACTGTGATCTAGCATTTTAAAATGCGTTGCAGATAAAAATGACTTAACCAGCTCAAATAAGCGTTAACGTATAGATTGATTTCATAACCCAATCATTACTTGGAGCGTTTGCTTCCTGTTTACTTGCTGAATATGTGGTCTTACCAAAGCACGTTTTGTCGTGGCTATATTTTGCCTCTTTTGTTTTCATGATATTCACGATGAGGTTTTTGCGTCACTTTGTTTTTTGAATATCTGGGAATTAGAATTTTTATTGGCTGCTGTAAAGAATTTCATATGGGCATCTCTAAAAATTTAGAGTTTTATACAAAACAAGGCACGAGCAATAAGTGTTGTGACAAAA
>CAYNXU010000300.1:0-2346 GCA_964401225.1 uncultured Nitrosomonas sp. | reverse complement strand
GGCAGACCAACTGATTGATAGACAGATTCTTCCGTTTCACCCGCGATGCGATGCTCGCCCTTGAATACACCATATTCATTGATCTTGAGTCCTTGCTCCTGTCCTAGGCGGCGGATGGCGATATTGTGGGCTTTACTGCCGGTGAAGTAATGCAGCGCTGCACCGTAGCTTTCGGGGTTGACCACGCGCGCATCCACTTGCAGCTTGCATTTGAGCACGACACTGCTGCGTGTCGGCCCGTGAGAAAGCACTTCTGCAATTTCATCATAACTGCAAAAGCGCGACATGACCGGGCTATTCGGAATCGCTGTGATTAAAATATCGATATCCCCCACTGTTTCCCGTGCGCGCCGATAACTGCCTGCCACCACGACTTGCTGCACACCGGGAATCGCGCGTAGCCATGCTGCCAGTGGCTCAGCATATTGAGCGGCAATGGCCAGTTTGAAGCGATTAGTGCTGCTGGCGTGTATGGCCAAGGCATCAGCAATCCGCGTCTCGGTTTTCTCGCCAAAGCCAGGCAGGTGTTGGATACGGTGATCGCGCACTGCGCGTTGCAATTGCTCCATCGTATGAATGTCCAGCTCATGATACAACGCGCTTACCCGCTTTGGCCCCAATCCGGGGATTTTGAGCAGTTCCGTGATCGTCGGGGGGAGTTGCCTGTGCAGTTTGTCCAGCATGGCACAGTGGCCGGTTTCGACGATTTCCCGTAGCTTGTTGGCGAGATCATCGCCAATGCCTGGAAGTTTGGTTAAATCCTCCCCTTTTTGTAGCATAGTCCGGATATCTTTGCCCAGCTCCTGCAAGATACGTGATGCATTGCGGTAAGCGCGAATGCGAAACACATTGGCACTCTCGATTTCTAGCAGATTGGCGATCTCTTCGAAGATGGCTGCAATATCAGCGTTATGGATGGGCATGGCGACTCCTTTATTTATAGCAGAGGAGTAAAAAAAACTACTTGCGAACAGAGTTCATTCATGGCATCCATGATCATAGTAGTTTCCTATTATTTTGACCAGGGTAGTCATCAGCCGCTGCGAATAAGCTGTGGTTAATCGCAGAGAACGTCTCAATTGAACTGATGTATTGCACGGTACAGACAATACCGCTCAACTGAGGAGTACAGGTTCAAGCCCCTTTCTTCCAGAGAAAGACAGGATAAAGCATTGGTAAGCGGTATTCTGAAATGTGGCGCTATAAAGAGGTGTGCGGCAACGATCGATTAAAATCGGAAAATCTTACGCAGTTCCTGGCGTAGTGATTCTCCTGTTTGTGGTGAGTAAAGGGTTTGGAGATTTTCGCCAGTCGCTGAAAAAAATACTAACGCAGTTGGTTGAAGGCCGTGTTTATCGGCAAACGCTTTGCCTTCAGGTGTTTTTATGTCGGCGACGATAAATTCCAAGCGTCCCGCATAGTCATCTCTGATCTCATTCATGGCTGCCATGGTTTCGCCACTTTGGAGAACATTGCTGTCATGAACCACTAACAGTACGTTGGTGCCTTGACCAATTAATGACGTGTCTTCAGAGAAGCCGCGAGGAAGAAGTGATATCGCAATAATGGCTGTTAATAAAACCAAAGCGAGCGTGATTAATCTTGGCCAGATGCTTCGCTTGGTATCAGGATTGTTTAAATTTTTTGTTTGCATCATGTGGTCTCACTAAATAGTTAGATTAGTGACAAGTGTAACAAACTTGTCGTACTGCATTCAGCTTTGCTACATGACGTTGAATTGTGTGTCGGCAGCACTTGAGTCTGTCAAGTATGTTACTGTAAAGATTATTGCAATTTATGTAAAACTCCGTTTTTACAATTCATATGCTATCCGCACGTAGTGGGAAAATTTTTAGATTGACCGTTTCCGCCCGAATATTTCATGGATTTACAGGATTGTGATCAAGGGACAAGTGAGGGGCGGGTTGATTTAGAACTGCCGGCTTAGTCGACTGCCTCCAGGCTAACACGCGCTCGACCTTGTTTAATGAATCCAAGTTCTTTTGCTGCGCGCTTCGAAACATCGATCACATTGCTATTGCGAGTAGCCATACGATCGTTTATTTTGACGATAACACTACGATCATTTTCTAAATTGGTCACTTTCACCTTGGTTCCAAAAGGAAATTTTTTGTGCGCTGCTGTCAGCTTGTTCTGATCAAAAATTTCTTTGCTTGCTGTTTTTTTGCCTTGGAACTTGTTGCTGTAATGAACGGCATATCCCGTTTCAGCCGATACAATATTCGAGCCCATCACCATAAAACTGACTGCTGCTGCAAGTAGTATTGAAATTAACCCATCTTTAACATCTTACCGCCCATTTTTACAATATTTCCGCTTGAGCAC
>CAYNXU010000299.1:0-2346 GCA_964401225.1 uncultured Nitrosomonas sp. | reverse complement strand
TTTTCTGATCGCGGTTCGGCATAAATAATTCTTATATCCTTAATAGCTTGATAAAGTCCGTAGCGATGAATCGCTCCAGATCAAGGGAAATTCGGCTCTGGTGGCCGCTGCCGCTGGCGGCGCTGCTTTGGCTGATTATCATATGGGTGTTCGGTTTTTTCCTGACGGAGTCCGAAATCAAAGTCACTATTGATATCCCTGACGCAATCGAGGCGGAATTTCTGGAGCTTCCGGAACTCGCCCAGCCACAGAAACCTGTTCCACCGCCACGCAAAAGCATCGAGACGCAGCCCCAAATTGAAGCGCAGCAAGCAAAAATAGCACCGGATCGAGTAATGCCGCCACTTCCGCGCCCTCGCCCCCCCACCCCACGCACGTTGCCACCCGTCAAGCAGAATGCGATTGAAACAGCAAAAGTTACGCCACCCAGGAAAGAATTCAAAGCCGGGGCTCCACAAAAAAAGGATACCGCCGCACCAGCCGATTTATCCGAGTATATTAAGCAGAGAAGAATGCAACAAAGCCGTCCGGCCGGTATTTTTGATGGGTTTGAAAACAACAAGAATATCAACCCGAAACCACAGCCCTCAGAAGAAGAGATCAGGATGGCGAAAGTCAAGCGCAACTTGCAAATACCCGGCACCAGTGGCGTTTTTCAGATTATCAGACTTGGCCCACGCTATGCACAGTTTTCGTTTCGCGCCTGGACAACCGGCAGCAATCCGCGGCGGGAATTGATTGAAGTGGAAGCAGGACCGGACGGCGACATTAAACGCGCGATCATCCGCCGGATGATCCAGCTCATTCGCCAGTATCATCAGGAAGATTTTAACTGGGAATCAGATCGTCTTAATCGCGTCGTCGTCTTGTCCGCACGCCCAGGAGATAGCGAGGGGCTCGAGAACTTTTTAATGCGCGAGTTCTTTGGAGATCCTATTCCGCCCTATATGCGATAAGCATCACTGCGTATCATTGCTCGTCCGGTTTATTGATGATATGGAGCAATACCACAACTACATTATGCGATGAAAGTTATTAGTATTCATGACATCCAGAAACTGATTGGAATTATCGGTCTGGAATCCTTTTTTGAGCAACTGATTGCGACTTTGGAAAACGATTTTTCCCGCTGGGATGCGTTCAGCAAGTCTGCACGTCATGCGACGTATTATGTGCAGGGTGCAATTGAATTGATGCCTTGCGCAGATGATCGTTTCTATACGTTCAAATATGTCAACGGTTATCCAGGTAATACAGCACATGGGAAGCTGAGCGTAGTCGGTATCGGCCAGCTAAGTGATACCATTACCGGCTACCCGCTGCTGCTCAGCGAAATGACCTTGCTGACAGCACTGCGCACAGCAGCAACGGGCGCTTTGGCTGCCAAGTATCTGGCTAGGAAAGACGCTCAATCTTTGGCAATCATCGGCACCGGCGCACAAGCGGAATTTGAAGTGATGGCTTTTAAGAGCCTTTTCCCGTTACGGGAAATACGCTACTTCGATATTGATACTAGAGCAATGACTAAATTTTCGCGGAATATGGCTCCCTATGCTTTTGAGCTGATACCCTGCACTAATATTAGGGATGCCGTGCACAATGTTGATATAGTCATTACGACAACGGCAGCAAAAAAACAGCAGGTCTTATTCGAGTTGCAAGATATTGCGCCAGGCACGCATATTCATGCCATGGGCGGTGATTGTCCCGGCAAAACCGAATTAAGCCGGGAGTTACTGGAAGCAGCAAAAATCGTTGTTGAATTCACCCCACAAGCATTAATAGAAGGTGAGGTCCAGCAGTGCGGCGTAAACTGCATTTATGCTGAATTATGGGAACTCGTCACTAAAAGCAAACATGGTAGGGAAAATGCTACTGAAATTACCTTATTCGACTCGGTTGGTTTTGCTTTGGAAGATTATTCAACACTGCGTTTGGTATATGAACTGGCATTAGAATACCAATTAGGCAGCGATATAGCGTTATTGCCTGAGGTGCAAGACCCAAAAGATTTATTCGGCGTTTTAACAGCTTCTCTCCAAGAAAAGAAAACGGATGGCTAATCTCCATAAAACGTCTCAATAATCGTTTTCATCAGTTGCAGTGTTTTACCATGCTGATCACTTTCCGGGTTGAATTCGCTGATTTCCAGACCACAGAGCTTGGCATGACCTTTCACTACAGCAAGCCCTGCCAGCAATGCAGCAGCGCTAATTCCGCCGGGCACAGGGGTTTCTACACCAGGTGCATCTCCGGGATCGATTAAATCCAAATCGAGACTGATACCTATTACCTCGCAGGTTTCACTTAATTGTTCGATAGCCGCAAGCAGTGTATGTGAAAAAT
>CAYNXU010000298.1:0-2349 GCA_964401225.1 uncultured Nitrosomonas sp. | reverse complement strand
ATCCAAAGGCGCAACGAAAGGAAATAACATGGGTAAAGGCAGTAGCATCACTCGCTTTCAGCGGGTGCAACAAATACTTGATGAAGCGCAGGGGCCTAATATTCCTGATTATCAGGGGCTTGGCGCCTTCTGGCGAGATTTGGAAAGCTTTAAAACAGCAGAGCTCTATGGCCAACGTTTGGTTGCTCCTGAAGCAGGTAAAATGGGGGATGATAAACCTGCTACCAAGAAGAGCTGTTGTGGTGGTAAATCCAGTGTTCCTACGGGTAATTCGTTGGCTGCCGATGAGCTAGGATTAACACAGGCACTATTGACGAGTGGCAGTAATGCGCAAATGGGAGAATGTTGGCCAACAGGCGGCAAGAATCCAGCAACAGTTACTGCTAGCAAGATCATTGATCCCGATGATAAAGCAGATGATGCAGTGCAAAAACGCAGTGATCAATCCGCTCTGATAATTGGCTTACGAAAACAATTTCCATTTGATGGATCGCAGTTTCCGCCGCTCTTGTGGCATGCTCAGCATGAAGTGAGTCCATCTGATATCACTTTTATTGCCGCCTGGATTGATGATGGTTGCCCAGAAACTGATGCTGATACAAAGAGCGATGCGGTTGTAAGCAAAACAACATCAACGGGGCAGGGAACGGCACCTGGCGCGGGTGCGACACCGCTCGCGCTCGCCATGGGCGATGCGCTTCATACCGTCTCTCATAGACATTGCAACGAGGATCGAGACAGTGTCAATGGACTTAAAGTCAGAAAAGAGGTCAGCACCCTGAACGAAGACGAATTAAATGCACTGCGTGAAGCGTTGGCCTGCATGTATACCTATGATTCCCATATCTTTGACGAACGTAGTTTTAGCTACTGGGCACGTATTCATACCAACTCATGCCAGCATGGCTGGGAGCAGTTCTTGCCCTGGCATCGCCTTTATCTCTATTTCTTCGAGCAAACCCTGCAGGATTATGATTCCCGTATCACCTTGCCTTATTGGTCTTGGACTGATTATTCCGATGTCAATCGCAATACTTATAATACCGAGATACCGGATACCGGCGTGTTACCGCAAGCTTATGGCTGTTTTCTAGACAGTGCCGGTCTGGCTGCTCTGAAAGACAGCGCCTTGTTTGACGAGGCAGAATTAACCGGTTTGGCAAAGTTACAGAAAGCAGGCACGATTTATAATTCCGGACTACGTTTCCTTAAAGCAGCGAACATTGGCTATACCCTACAGCTAAAAGAAGGCAAGGTGACCTGGTCCAACAAGATCAGCGCCATCTATACAGAACTGCGGCGGGCTAATCCACTCTGGTTTCCTAACCGCTGGCCGGGACCACAGAGTTCTCCAACGCACTATCCTACCAAAGAGAATCTGGACCTTATTCTGGCAACCAAGAACTGGGCCCAATTTGGTGGTGGGCCTGAATATGATCATCATTTTGGTGTGCTGGAAGAAATACATAACGGTATGCATAACTTCTCCGGGGGACAGAATCCTGAGTATATCTCTGCCAGTAAGGCGATCGGTGTTACCGCCCCTGATCCCCAAAATCAATACAATCCACAGTATGGTTATATGACTGATAACCGGGTGACTGCATTTGACCCTATTTTCTGGGCGCACCATTCGAATGTAGACCGCGTGTGGGCGGTTTGGCAGGAGAATAACCCCGGCGCCAATCCCGAAGATATGGACGGTATTCTGCCACCCTGGTCCATGAGTGTGCGCGATACGCTCAGTACCCGCAAACTGGGGTATGAGTACATGCGTGACACCTATCATTATCCAACGCATAGTCAACAAGGGTTGGTACGGTTTAACTCTGAAAAGGCCGGAGTTAGATCTCGAGTGCTGGATACACATCGTAAAGCGGAAGTGCGTCTGCACCGGATGCATGTTGCCAACATTTTCAATGCGGTGATACGGGTTTTTCTCAATGCGCCGGGAGCAACCGTCAATACAGACATTGCGCATAATCCCCATTACGTAGGCCAGGTAACAACCTTTAATGGTTCTTGTTATGGCGGACCGGGGCACTGTGACAAGCCTTTACCCAAAACACGCTTTTTTGATCAGCGCCCATTACATCATCATGAACCTCGCAATTTTCGTATTGATGCGACGGATGCGGTGCAACGAATGTTGAATAAAGGTGAAACTGATATCAGCGTTCATCTGGTTATTATGGGACTTGATGGCAAACCGATTGACAATGCGGTATTTATCGACGGCGTTTCCCTTAATTTCATGGATTAAACCTGGAGTATAAATATGAAGACGTTCAAAATTCACCCTGCCATCGGATGTGCCCGTATTGGTAATAGTGAGCAATTCTATTTGGC
>CAYNXU010000297.1:0-2349 GCA_964401225.1 uncultured Nitrosomonas sp. | reverse complement strand
GTATAGTTAGCGGTATTATATCCGCTATCCAGGGAGGCTGTGCGAGAATAGACTAATCTACGGCGAACGAACTTGGCTGAGCTGGATTTTTTCCTTGGCGTTAATTACGTTCATCACACTTTAAAATTTGGCATTAATACCTTCTCCAGCTGGCTGGATGAGGGATGATAAAAACTGAATTAAAATGAATAAAACTTCCATTTGGATTTTGGTTAATGGAAGTAATGACTTGATTAATATCGAGATAGGAAGGGAAATGCCGGAATGCTTGGCGGCAGAAAACAGCCTTCCCTAATTTAAAGCAGAGCCTAATTGTTCGTTAGGCTATTATTGATAGGAGTATAAATTTGTTAGTAATTTTGTTACATACAAAGCTTACAACGCCTACGAAGGCATTATGCGACATGGAGATGGTTAATTGCAATAATAAGCACTTGATTGTTTTCTTTTATTTAATATACCTTGGTAATGATAGTTATAAATTGGGTTATAAGTCTACTGTTTGTCTGACTTGGGTAATTCCTATTAGACTTTGGCTTATTTTTAATAGAATAAAAAATAGAGATAGATTTTTGTTTCTAGTTCTATGAAAAATATTTTTTGATAAAAGCGAGTAAGAAATCAAACTTACTTTGTTAGAACAAGACTTTCTTTAACAACTGCTCCCTACTAACTACAGCAAGAGTTAGGGCTAATCAACTATCTTCTCTCAGATAGCACTGTTCCTCAAAATTTAGAGGAACAGTGCTATACAAGCTTGGAAATAATTAATCAAATTTCCAGGCTGTAGGTGAAAAATGGTTTCATACATCTTTAAATAACCCAATTTCTTATGAGATACTCATTTACTATCTAAATCAAACTGTAAATAGCTAAGGAATTTCTTGCGGTTAGCTGCGTATGCATCAATATCTTGAACTTATGCGTCATGTGCTTCAGCATGGCCATCCGAAATCGGATCGGACGGGAACCGGTACCCTGTCTATTTTTGGTTACCAAATGCGCTTTAATTTGGCAGAAGGTTTTCCGCTGGTGACGACCAAGAAATGCCATGTGAAATCGATTATTCACGAGCTTTTATGGTTCTTGCGCGGCGAAACTAATATTGCTTATCTCAAGGCAAATGGCGTTTCCATCTGGGATGAATGGGCGGATCCCCAGGGGGATCTCGGTCCTATTTACGGACATCAATGGCGTTCCTGGTCGAGTCCGACGGGAGAATCGATTGACCAAATCTCGCAAGCCATCGAACAAATCAGAAAAACGCCTGATTCGCGGCGGATAATCGTTTCTGCTTGGAGTGTCCATGATCTGGATAAAATGAGACTAGCGCCTTGCCATGTACTGTTTCAGTTTTATGTCGCAGATGGCAAGCTCTCCTGCCAGCTTTACCAGCGCAGTGCGGATATTTTTCTCGGCGTGCCGTTCAATATTGCCTCGTATGCGTTACTAACCTTGATGATTGCCCAGGTTTGCAATTTAGCGCCAGGTGATTTTGTGCACTCATTTGGCGATGCGCATCTCTACCTGAATCATCTTGAGCAGGCCCGGGAGCAACTGGCGCGTGAACCCAGGAAGCTGCCAACCCTGCGGATCAATCCCTCGGTCAGCAATATATTTAATTTTAACTATGAGGATTTTACGCTGGATGGCTATGATCCCCATCCCGCCATTAAAGCACCGGTAGCCGTATGAAAGCCCGTTTATCCCTTCTGGCTGCAATGGCCAGTAATCGCGTGATTGGCCACAATAATGCGCTTCCCTGGCATCTATCAGCTGATCTCAAACGCTTCAAGGCACTGACCATGGGGCAGATCATCATCATGGGACGGAAAACCTATGAATCCATCGGTAAGCCATTACCGGGGCGCACCAACATTATTGTCAGCAGACAGCCCGACTTCTCAGTTCCAGGCGCAATCGTGACCGGTTCGATTGAGAAAGCATTAACAGCCTGTGCACCTTATCAGGATAAAGAAATATTCATCATAGGTGGATCAGAACTCTACCAGCAAACGCTCGCGCGTTGCCAGCGGCTTTATCTGACCGAAGTACAGAAAGCGTTCGAGGGCGATGCTTATTTTCCAGAATTCGACCGTAACGACTGGCATGAAATCTCGCGTGAGATTCATATGCAGGAGGAAGGTGAGCGGCTTGAGTATCATTTTGTGGTGCTTGAGCGGAAATCGGCTCTATAGATTGATGGCAATCTAGGGAGATGCTTACAGCATAAAGAAATCAAGGTTGCCGGTTGCTAAATTGCTGCCATGATATCTGGATCGTGCAAAATTGGCGCTGAGAAAAACTGACGTGAAGGTAACCGAGCACATGTAAGGTATGAGGCTATGC
>CAYNXU010000296.1:0-2362 GCA_964401225.1 uncultured Nitrosomonas sp. | reverse complement strand
CCCGACTCAAATTTGAGCTTGGAAAAGGCGCCATAGCCGATAATTCTGGCAATGATCTCCTTGTAACCACCCACTTCGGAAGGACTTTGTGAAATGATCTCTACTTGCCAACGCTGACGCTCAGCGAATCGGGTATACATACGAAACAGGTTCCCCGCAAACAAAGCAGATTCATCGCCTCCAGTGCCTGCTCTGATTTCCAGAAAAATATTGCGCTCATCATTGGGGTCTTTGGGTAATAGCTGCTTGAGTAGTTCGTTTTCGATTTTCTGGAGTTTTTCTTTCCCTGTGACAATTTCCGCATCAGCAAAATCACGCATCTGAGGATCAGCACTCATTTCTCTCGCAGTTTGAATATCCAGCTCTGTTTGATAATGCGCATGATAGAGTTCAACTACAGGAACGATCTCAGCTCGCTCTCGAGTGAGTTTGCGATAATTATCCATATCAGCTGTAATCTTCTCACTGCTTAATAGCCGATCCAATTCCTCCAGCCGCACACTCAGACGAGTGAGCCGGTCCGCTATACTCTTATTCATTGTGGGTAATGTAGTTGATACAACCGATTGATCAACTCGACCAGCTTGTCTCGCTCATCATCAGCGGCATGATTCAGCATGCTGGAGGGAAGATGTAAAAACTTATTGGTCAGTCCATTACTGAGTGATTCGAGTATCTTTTCTGGATCTTCGCCTTTTGCCAAGAGCTTTTGCGCACGCGCAAGCTCGTGCCTGCGGAACCGATCAGCCTGATCACGTAATGCTCTGATAGTTGGAACCAATTCACGCGTTGCAATCCAACGCATAAAATCGATTACATTGGATTCGATAATGGTCTCAGCCTGAGCTACAGCGCTAAGACGCGAATCCAATCCCTCTTTAACAATGTCCGCAAGATCATCTACATAATAAAGAAAAACATCATCTAACTCTGCCACTTCCAGCTCAACATCTCGAGGCACAGCCAGGTCAACAATAAAAATAGGTCGATGCTTGCGGATCTTGATGGCGCGTTCCAGCATTCCCTTGCCTAGTATCGGCAAAGGGCTTGCCGTACATGTGACCACAATATCATGCAGTGCTAATTGCTCAGGCAATTCACTGAGTGAAATGGGACGCGCGTTAAAACGTCGCGATAACGCTTCGGCTCGCTCGACAGTACGATTGGCAACGGTAATCCGTTGAGGACGCTTAGCAGCAAAGTGGTTCGCACAAAGCTCAATCATTTCACCCGCACCAATGAACAGAACATTCTGTTCACTGATATCACCAAATATCCGCTCCGCCAAACGTGCGGCAGCAGCGGCCATGGATACTGAACAGGCACCGATCTCAGTAGATGTCCGCACCTCCTTGGCCACGAAGAAAGTACGTTGAAACAACTTATGCAACAACAAACCTAGCGTACCCGCATTCTCCGCTGATTTTATTGCATTTTTCATCTGCCCGAGTATTTGAGGCTCGCCCAATACCATTGAATCCAGCCCGCTCGCAACTCTAAAGGCATGCTTGACTGCCTGTTCACGTGGTAATAGATAAAGATAAGGATCTAACTCACGCTCAGGTAAACGATGGAAATCTGTGAGCCAATGAATAGCCGCATCGGGTTTGTCAGTGTTACAGTAAATTTCTGTACGATTACAAGTAGAAACAATAGCAGCTTCCTTCACGGCATGATGCCCTACCAGATCATGCAAGGCATGTTCCATTGTATTGTCTGAAAATGTAACCTGCTCACGTATGCTTAGCGGCGCTGTATTATGATTGATACCAAAAGCAAATAGCTGCATGAAAGATGATCTTTAAATGGCTAACAATCGAAAAAAAGTGTAATTATAACGAAAGTTTAAATACCATCAACGAAACGAATACGCTTATCTCACACTTTTTCTCCGTACCCTCATAGATTCTGAAGAATTAAGCTAACGCCACGTCATAATTGGGATAGTAGATATACTGTTTTTAGGCGACCCCTCGATAATTCTGTCGCTATAAGCCAAGTAAATCAGGACATTGCGTTTGGAATCGTAGAACCGGACCACTTGTAATGTTTTAAATAATAATGAAGTGCTTTTTTTAAACACCTCTTTACCATCTTTCTGGCCATTTTTCACATTCTCCGGTAATGTGATCGGCCCAACCTGACGACAGGCTATGGAAGCATCAGAAGTATCCTCAGCCACTCCCACCGTCCCACTGATACCCCCTGTTTTGGCCCGACTGAGATAGCAGGTTGCTCCATCGATATCCGGATCATCAAATGCCTCGATGACAATTTTGTCATTAGCACCTAGTATCTTGAATTTGGTAGATACACTACCAATTTGTTCCGCCATCAAAGGAGATGAAAACAGCAGGACTAA
>CAYNXU010000295.1:0-2365 GCA_964401225.1 uncultured Nitrosomonas sp. | reverse complement strand
AACCTGCCTTTGCAGTTCAATCCATGTTCTGGGAAAGGAATCGCGCGTTATAACCATTGTGTGCAGGCAGAATCCTCCTTTAGCTTCTCGAATTCCAGGCATGATTCTGACGATAGCGCACTTGTTAGCATTGTTTGAGATGAGTAAAGCTGAACAGGACAGCAAATTATGCCAGCGTGTCAGCGTCTGTTCTGACATTAGTGAACCATAAATAAGGGGGTTTTATTCAGTGTCATTGCTTTTTCTAGACTCAGTGATCATGACATCATTCAGCGGGATGCCACTATCACTTACCCAACACTATAACTATAAGAAAGCATGAAGGCAGGAATGTTTTTAACACCACATGATCGCAGAATTAACTTTACGGGAAGCCTTATTCTCATAACAATAACGCTGGTTACGGGTTTATTTGTATATGTCATCATGCAGCGCCAGAGTGAACATATACTCGACATGAGCCTTCTGACACTGTCGCAGCATAAGGTGCAGCTTCTTGAAACTCAAATCCTGGAAGGCATCAACGACACGAGGATAGCTGTCATTAGTCCTATCTTGATGGAGAGCCTGCAACGAGGCGGCGGTCGGCAAGGTAATGCAAGTAAAATAGCTGATTTGCAGCAGCAAGCAAATTTACTGTTGCTTAAGGGCTACTTAGCTGTGTCCATTTATGATGGCCAAGGTACTAACGTAGTACAAGCAGGTCACCTTCCTCAGGTGCCCACAGAATCCCTTACTATCCATACAAAAGATGCAATGACGTCCCTTTGGTGGAATAAAGGGCTTATTCAACGTACACAGGTGGAGATACTTAATCAGGAGGGGCAACACATTGGGCGTATCGTCACAGAAAAAAATCAACCATTGTTGACCAAACTGCTATATGAATCAAACGCAATCGGTGAAAGTGGTGAGTTAATGCTTTGCACTTCTTGCAGGGAATCAGAATTAGCGATGGAATGTTTTCTGATGAGCGCTTCCAAAGTGCAGTTTCAACATTTGCCACGTGCAATTGGTGGCGATGCACTGCCAATGGACTATGCGCTAAGGGGAATGCACGACATGCTGAGGGCAAAAGACTACCGTCAAATACCAGTGGTTGCAGCCCATGCACCAATAGGTACATTTGATCTTGGTTTGGTCGTAAAAGTCGATAAGGAGGAGTTATATCGTCCAATCGCTGAACGGGTAAAGGAGATCACAGTAATTCTCGTTTTACTAATGGCGATAGCTTTATGGCTATTGAATTGGCAAGTGATGCCATTGGTTCGCAAGCTCATCAGATCAGAGCAAGAAATAGAGAAAATTAATATTAATCTACGAAAATCCAAGGAAACTATCGAGCAAAATTTTACTGAACTGACCAATTATAACGAAGCGGTCGGCAAACTTGCGCTGGTTTCAATCGCTGATCGTGAGGGACGCATCATCCAAGCTAATAGCAAATTTTGCGAGGTGAGTGGTTATCATGAGGAAGAGCTAATCGGTAAGGATCATCGCCTCCTCAATTCTGGTATACACCCTAAGGTCTTTTGGGTCGAGATGTGGAAAACCATATCATGCGGCGATAGCTGGCATTCCGAAATCTGCAATCGCAGTAAGCAAGGCGAGCTCTATTGGGTAGATACCACCATTGTGCCACTCAGAGAGAGCAGCGGACGAATTTACCGCTATCTTTCTGTACGGGTTGATATCACTACGCGCAAACAAAATGAACTGGCATTATGCCAGCAACTTAAGGAAAGAGATTGTCTGCAGGTAATTCGTCACGAGATGAGTGTAGAACCATCGGTAAACAAGCTATGTCAACAAATTCTGTTGCACTTGACCGCCGCAGTACAGTATCCAGAGATTGCCGCCGCCAAGATTGAGTTAGGCGGAGAACAATTTGTTTCTACAAATTATGTGGAAAACCTTACGCATCAATTACATTCGGAAGTCATCATCAATGGTAAGCGCATGGGGCAACTGCAGTTATTCTACTTGCATGACAAGCCATTCTTACTTCCTGAGGAGCAGAACCTCATCGACATTATTACCAATGACCTGAGCAGATGGTATGAGCGCAAATTGGCAGATCAGCGCATCAGCTATCTGGCAACCCATGATAATTTGACGGGGTTGCCCAATTGGCACTTGCTCCATGATCGTGTCACGCAAGTAATCTCTCATGCCGGTCGTCACCGGAAGCAAGCAGCAATATTATTCATCGATCTAGATCGCTTTAAGATCATCAACGACTCACTTGGGCACGAGATGGGGGATCTATTGTTAAAAGAAACGGCGATCAGGCTCAGATCGTGTGTGCGCGCTGAAGACACCGTAGCACGCCAAGGTGGAGATGAATTCATCGTGTTATTGCAAG
>CAYNXU010000294.1:0-2371 GCA_964401225.1 uncultured Nitrosomonas sp. | reverse complement strand
ATATGGTTTATAGCCAGTTTTATTTTTCATCTGGTATTTCGCGATACGTCCGCAGTGTATTTTAGGCCACTTTTTCAGTTTTACCTGTTGTTTGTTGCGGGCATATATTTTATTTGGTTCTGGACGCATGGTGGACAAACTTTGGCCATGCAAACCTGGAAAATGCGCGTTACGACAGTGGATGGAAATAGACTGAGCACACGACAGGCCATTACCCGTTACCTTTTTGCAGTGATCGGCATTAGCTTTTTTGGTTTTGGGATCCTATGGGCGTTATTCGATCGTGATCGGCAATATTTGCATGACCGGCTCGCTGGAACGCGTATTGTCAACGTTAAAAACTAAGATCGGTAGTCGGGTATAAATCTCTTTGTAACAACCCTTCAATAAACCAGGGGTGGTCATGCTGAAAATATCATTAAACACGCAAATTTTATTAGGCGCACTGATGGGGGTTTTGCTGGGTCTATGGCTTGCTATGTTGGACCAGGATTCGTCCATGGCTCAGAATAGTTTGTACGTTGCCAGCTTGATAAGCACCCTCTTTATCGATTTATTGAGAATGGTGCTTGTTCCATTGGTGTTCACTTCTATTGTTGTCGGTGTTGCGAATTTACGCGCGCATCATCAAATCAATCGGGTTTGGACGTCGGCAATCGGTTTCTTTGCAGTAACGATGATGTTTGCCATTTTGTTGGGCTTGATCGTTGCTAATGTATTTCGGCCTGGGGAAGGGCTTGAAATTGCGATGTTTAAAGATGCCATGCAGAGCATTGAGGTTAGACAGATGTCTTTGCGAGAATTCTTTGCGCATTTCCTGCATTCATTATTCTTGAACCCATTAGCGGCACTGGCACAGGGTAACATTCTCGCTGTCGTGGTATTTGCGTTGTTGCTTGGAATCGCAATGGTAGTGGGCGGGGAGCGCTATCAAAATATTCTCATTCTGATGAAAGAATTTCTCGAGTTGATTCTAATGCTAGTAGGCTGGATCATGCGTCTTGCTCCGCTGGGTATCATGGCATTGTTGCTCCAACTGATTGTGGCTCAAGATATGACTTTACTGACCACATTGGTCAAATTCATTGCCATTGTTATTGGCACCACTTTGGTGCATGGCTTGATTATATTACCTCTCATCCTTTATTTAACGACTGGTATGACGCCGCTCAGATTCTGGAATGGCGGGCGTGAAGCGCTGATTACGGCTTTTGCAACCAGCTCTAGTGCAGCGACGATGCCGATCACCATGCGCTGTGTGGAACAGCATTTGCACGTCAAGTCGGATGTGGCAGGATTTGTCATACCGTTGGGTGCGACCATGAACATGGATGGTACTGCATTATATGAAGCGGTGGCTGCTTTGTTTATTGCCAATTTAGTAGGAATCGAGCTCGATATCATGCAGCAGCTCATCGTTTTTCTGACAGCTATGCTTGCCGCCATCGGGGCGCCTGGTATTCCAAGTGCCGGGATGGTGACCATGGTGATGGTGCTACAGGCAGTAGGTCTGCCGGTCGAAGCAGTGGCTATTTTGCTCCCCATTGATCGTTTGCTGGATGCGTTTCGCACCATGATCAATGTTGAGGGGGATATGATCGGTAGTCTGGTAGTTCAGAAATGGATAAGAAGCACCTAATCCTAGCGAGTAGATTCACTTTAGCAGGCTGTTGAAAAACTATCTGCATTGCCAGTGCGATGTATGCCGTGCATCGACTGTCTCGAATACGTTTTTCAACGGCCTTATTAGGAAACAATAAACACCTTTCCACCTGGCAGGTCAATTTTTTATTGCGGTATCGAACGATTGAATGGGGGTGGCGCGTATTACGCGTGGATCATCTGCGAACTCGAGTAATAATCGTCTTACGCGGGCTTGCCATGCATCAGCAAATGTTTTACGCAGCGCTTCATCCGCTCGATTCTGTAAAATAGCCATCAATCGTCCGCTTTGCGCCGGATCGCCCGGTACCCAGGAAACATCGAGCTCTACTGCTACACTTGCACCGGTATCAAGACGCTTAAAGAGAATGGCCTCTCCTTCCCGGTGATCTGCAAAACTAAGCAATCCCATACGTCTAAAATGTCCCTGAATTCCATGAAAACCATTATTAGCAGCGGCTCCTGTCAATAATGTCAATACTTGTGCCATCACGCCGGTCGTACCTTCATGCTCAGGTGCGGGCATATGGACGGCGATTGCGCCACGTTCAGCGGGTTCGTCTGGATAGAGTGTATGCATGGCGGCGCGCCCAATGAGGAATGCACCCGCAACAGTAGGGCACGAATGGCCAGCAAGGCGCACTGCATCCAGGTAGTGGTATTCCAGTATGCCGTCTTGTGCGGCGCCCAGCGTGGCTGCAAATGGGTC
>CAYNXU010000293.1:0-2386 GCA_964401225.1 uncultured Nitrosomonas sp. | reverse complement strand
CAAATCCAAACGATAATTTTAAAATGGAGCCGGAATAAGATGCGTCGTTTAGTCGACGAGTACCCGGACTTTCAGCCCGTAACTCTAACCCACCGGCTTTAGCCGGTGGTTGTTTAGTTGAGATTTTTGTATTTGTAAGCGGCATCTATCGATAGGCATTCCATTAATTATTTGGAAAGTCTTTCCTTCCGCACCTTGTCAATTAATTCATCCAGTATCTGAATGGTATCGCGCGGAGTGCCACTCATCTTTCCGCTGGTTAAGTATTTCCCATCGACTACTAGAGCAGGTACACCGGTTAATTTGTATTGTCTTATCATCTGCGAGCTTCTTGCTACCTGATTTTGAACAGAAAATGAATTGTAAGCATTAATAAATTTCTCACGATCAATCCCTTGTTTTTCGATCCAGTTGAATAGCGTGGCTTCCTTGGACAAGTCAATTTTGTCGCGATGTATGGCTTTGTACACCTTGTCATGAAGTTCTTTAGTCATACCTAATACTTCCATCGCATAGAAAGTTTTTGCGCCAGGCGTCCAATTGTCGCGGAAAATCGCTGGAATATATCTAAATTTGATATCTGCGGACGCATTGTTCCGCCACTGATCGATAAGTGGATGTAATTCATTGCAATGAGGGCATCCGTACCAAAAAAACTCTATGACTTCTATGCTTTTTTTGTCTTCTGTTGGTTGAGAATTTGCGAGAACAATAAAATCACGCCCTTCCACAATCTGAGATTGTGCAGTTGAGATACCCGCAAAGTTAAGGCAAATGCATAACAAGATAAATTTAAAGTATTTGCTCATTTTGTTTTACTCTTCTATAAAATGTTTGGATCATTTCTATCAAATCACAGAATTTGCCGCGAGATTATTTATGGTGTGTTTTTAGGAACCCTAACGAAACTGGCTTCTATTCCATTTGCTTGTAATGAGGCGCGCACTTGATCAACTTCATCAATTTTTGAGAATGGACCGACTCGAACTCTATGCCAGGTACCTCGCTCGGAAGAAGGAGTTGTTTGAACCGAGGCAATGACGCCAAGCAATGCCAGTTCTGCTTTCATTCTGTCTGCTTCACTTGCATTTTTATATGAGCCAATTTGTAGGAAATAATCACTTGCCGAACTTGTATTATTTTGGATGGGGGGTGATGATTGTGCCACTTGCTCAAATGTCTCTTCAGCTAGAGGTTCATCGTTCCCGGGCAGAATATTATAAAAATCAAAGCGAGGTCGATCAGTACTTGCCTGGTTGATTCCTTTTGTTGCGCTGTCATCCTGTGGTTTTTTGGTAAAGCTTTCCTCAGGTTTAATTTTGGCTGATTTTTCTTCTGTAAGGAATGGGCTGGGAGTTTGATGAATAAATACCCAAACGCCAATTGCGCTTGCAATGCCGAGCGCGTATCCAATAAAAAGTCCTAGAACAAGTGATCCACTAAATCTTGTGGTCGCCATACCCTTGGATTTGTAATCTCTGCTCATGAAAATTCCTATAGATGGTTTCGGTTACATATTATGGGGAGCAGCTACACCTAATAATTTCAACCCATTTGCCAGCACTTGCCTAATTGCAGTGATCAGTGCCAGTCTTGCTAGTTTAAGTGACTCTTCTGATACAAGAAAACGGGTGGAATTATAATAACTGTGAAATTCGCTCGCTAAATCTTTAAGGTAAAATGCAAGCAAATGAGGGGCGCGCTCTCTTGCTGCTGCTTCTAATGTGTCTGGATAATCGATTAATTTCTGCAAGAGCAATAATTCTGCCTGACTGGTCAACGAATCAGTGGTAACGGTCGAAAGGATGGCCTCATTTTCGCCCCATTGAGTCAGTACGCTACAAATCCGTGCATGGGCATATTGCACATAATATACTGGATTATCATTAGATTGTGATTTTGCCAGATCTAAATCGAAATCCAAATGCTGATCACTTTTACGCAGTACATAAAAGAAACGCGCGGCATCATTGCCGACTTCCTGGCGTAATTCACGCAATGTTACAAATTCTCCGGAGCGGGTAGACATAGAAGCTTTTTTACCGTCACGATAGAGTACAGCAAATTGTACCAAGGCAATTTCAAGCGTATCAGGGTTAAGGCCTAATGCCTTGATTGCGCCTTTTACTCGTGAAATATAACCATGATGATCTGCTCCCCACACATTGATGATATGCGTGAAATTACGCTCGTATTTATTGAGATGGTAGGCGATATCTGAAGCAAAATAGGTGTATTGTCCATTTTCGCGTTGTACTACACGATCCTTTTCATCGCCAAAATGAGTAGAACGGAACCATGTGGCGCCGTCTTGCTTATACAGCGCATTCTTTTCATCCAGCAGTTGGATAGCGCGTGCCACCAGGCCGCTATCGAACAGTGATTG
>CAYNXU010000292.1:0-2391 GCA_964401225.1 uncultured Nitrosomonas sp. | reverse complement strand
CAATAAATGGCAGCAAACATAATTTCTTATTTGTTATCATATAAATCATATAAGCCATGATTTCATTTGTGGGAATAAAGCTACGATACTCACTAGTCGAAGTTTAAAATGTTGTCAGCTGAAATTTTGGTGATGGGTATTTTAGATATTTAAGTGATTTATTTATAACCTATTGTAATTCATCAATCTATTTTTCCTTATCTAATCAGTTAAATGAAAAACCATTGATGTGATCAGTTTATGAAATTTGATAAGCAAGCTATAATGAGGTTTTTTTGTATTCCGATGAAACATTTACTTTGGTTGTTGTTATGTTTTACAGCATTTCCCGCTTTTGCTCAGCAACCTGCTTTATCCGTCGCGGCAAAATCGTTTACGCTCGTTGACTTTCACACCAATCAGACATTAATCAGCCAGAATGCTCATGAACGCCTAGAGTCCGCATCGTTAACCAAATTGATGACGGCTTATGTGGTCTTTTCAGCGTTAAAGCAGAAACGTATTACATTGGATCAAGTTGTACCCGTATCGAATACAGCTTGGCGGATGGTTGGTTCGCGTATGTTTATCGAACCTAAAAAACGTGTCACGGTGGACGAGTTGATTCGTGGCATGATCGTTCAATCTGGAAATGATGCGTGTGTTGCCCTTGCAGAGTTGATTGCGGGCTCGGAAGAAATTTTTGCGCATATGATGAACGAGGAAGCTGCGCGTTTGCATATGACCAATACACACTTTATGAATTCGACGGGTTTATCCCACCCGGAACATTACAGTTCGGCACATGATCTCGCGCTCTTGGCGACTGCCATTATTCGTGATTTTCCAGAATTTTATCCCCTCTATTCTTTACGTGAATACACTTACAACGGGATTACTCAATCTAATCGCAATCGTTTATTGTGGACTGATCCCCATGTGGATGGCATGAAAACCGGCTGGACTCAGGCCGCAGGTTATTGTCTTATCACTTCGTCAAAACGTGATGATCGTAGGTTGGTTTCAGTGGTGATGGGTGCTGCAACAGCCAATGTGCGTAGTAAGGAAAGTCAGCGCTTGTTGAATTATGGCTTCCAGTTTTTTGATACAGCCCATCCTTATAAAAAACATCAGGAAATTACCACGATTCAAATTTGGAAGGGTGCACAAAACACACTGAAAGTGGGATTCGATCACGATGTCTATTTCTCGTTACCCAAAGGACAGGCGGATAAATTAAGAGCTAAGATGGAATACAGGCAGCCACTGATTGCGCCCATAAATCAAGGGCAAGAAGTAGGTATCGTTAAGTTTAGCCTCGATAATCAGGAAATCGCAACTTACCCATTGGTTTCTCTTGAGGCCATCGGTGCGGCTAGTATTTTCGGACGCGCGTGGGATAGTATCCAAATGCTCTTTAACTAATTTTTAATAAAACATGATTTACCTCAATGGTAAGTTCTTGCCACTCGAGCAGGCCTATATTCCGGTATTGGACAGAGGGTTCATTTTCGGTGATGGCGTGTACGAAGTGATACCGGTTTATTCACGTAAGCCATTTCGTCTTGCTGATCACCTTCGCCGTCTTCAACATAGCCTGGATGGCATTCGTCTCAAGAATCCTTATGCCGATGAGCAGTGGCATGATCTTCTGGCGCAGGTTATTGCCTGTAATGAAGGCGACGATCAATATCTGTATCTACATATTACCCGCGGTGTAGCCAAACGCGATCATGCTTTTCCGGCAGGTGTCTCACCCACTGTATTCATCATGAGCAATCCATTGCTTGCACCGCCCCCAGCGTTGTTGTTGACGGGTGTTCCGGCAATAACCGCCATTGATAACCGTTGGGGAAGATGCGATATCAAGGCTATTTCATTATTGCCCAATGTATTATTACGTCAGCTTGCAATTGATGCTAACGCAATGGAAACCATTCTGCTGCGCGATGGTTTCCTGACTGAAGGTGCTGCCAGCAATATTTTCATTGTAAACAATGGGGTGTTGTTGACACCCCCCAAAAGCCATTTGATGCTGCCGGGAATTACTTACGATGTGATTCTGGAGCTGGCTCAATCCAATGCAATTCCCCATGAAATTAGAGCCGTGTCTGAGGAAGAGGTGCGTGATGCGGATGAAGTGCTGCTGACTTCCTCCACTAAGGAGGTGATGCCGATCGTATCCCTTGATGGAAAATTAATCGGTAATGGGAAACCAGGTCCTGTATTCAAGCAACTCAACCAGCTTTATCAGCAATATAAAGCGGGCGTGATGCGTGCCGGGAATGCTTCCACGATATAAAAATAACGCCTGTTAGGCGCAAACGATTCTCCATATAGCATGACCGAACAACCTTCACTCATTGAATATCCCTGTGATTTTCCAATTAAGATTATGGGGCGATCCCAGAA
>CAYNXU010000291.1:0-2394 GCA_964401225.1 uncultured Nitrosomonas sp. | reverse complement strand
TTTATACACGTCGCATTGAATCAAAGAAATCGGCATTGCTTTTTGTAGCTCTAATTTTATCAAGCAAAAATGACATTGCATCCATATCATCCATCGGATAAAGTAATTTTCGTAATATCCAGATTTTTTGTAATATTTCCTGCGGAAGTAGTAATTCTTCTCGACGTGTACCAGAACGATTGACATTAATTGCTGGATAAATCCGTTTTTCTGCCATACGCCGATCAAGATGAATTTCCATATTACCAGTCCCCTTGAATTCCTCATAAATAACATCATCCATACGGGAACCAGTATCTACCAGAGCAGTAGCAATAATAGTAAGAGAACCGCCTTCCTCTATATTTCGTGCAGCCCCAAAAAAACGTTTAGGGCGCTGTAGTGCATTTGCATCTACCCCCCCTGTTAATACTTTACCCGAAGCAGGTGCTACTGTGTTATAAGCACGCGCTAGGCGGGTAATTGAATCTAAAAGTATCACCACATCTTTCTTGTGTTCAACCAGGCGCTTAGCTTTTTCGATCACCATATCGGCTACTTGAACGTGTCGCACAGCAGCTTCATCAAAAGTTGATGAAATGACTTCGCCTTTGACCGAACGAATCATCTCTGTCACCTCTTCAGGACGCTCGTCTATCAATAAAACCATTAAGATCACATCAGGGTGATTAGCTGCAATTGAATGCGCAATATGTTGCAACATCACTGTTTTACCTGATTTTGGACTTGCAACGAGCAAACCACGCTGCCCCTTTCCGATCGGAGCAATAAGATCAATCACTCTGCCAGTGATGTTTTCTTCAGACTTGATATCACGCTCTAATACCAAACGCTCGGTAGGAAATAAGGGAGTCAGGTTCTCAAATAGAATTTTTCGTTTAGCATTTTCAGGAGGCTCGTTATTGACCTTATCGACTTTTACTAACGCAAAATACCGTTCCCCATCTTTTGGGGGACGAATCTCTCCATCAATTGAATCACCTGTATGCAAATTAAAACGCCTAATTTGACTGGGTGAAATATAAATATCATCAGGCCCAGCTAAATAGGAAGTATCAGGAGAGCGTAAAAATCCAAAACCATCTTGCAAAGTTTCTAGGGTCCCTTCTCCATATATACTTTCATTTTTACGCGCCTGATTTTTTAATAAGGCAAAAATCAAATCTTGTTTTCGCAAACGGTTAGCGCCCTCGATTTCATTGGCAACAGCCATTTTTATTAATTCAGAAACATGAAGGCTTTTAAGATCGGATAAACGCATGAGGAAACTCGTAAAAATGATTGAGAAAGATAAAGATGCTAAACACTCAGGAAGAGGAGTATTGCCAATAGGGAAAAGTCAATTTACTGCGGTAGCAACTCTTATAAGCTTTATACTTACTAGAGCAGAATTGTTGGTAAGCCTAATAATATTATAGGTGACTGTCAATAAAAGCCGTCAATTGTGACTTTGAAAGAGCACCCACCTTGGTCGCTTCTATATTACCATTTTTGAATAACATCAGGGTAGGTATACCACGAATTCCATATTTTGGAGGAGTAGCCTGATTTTCATCAATATTAAGTTTTGCAACTTTAAGTCGTCCATTATACTCGCTCGCTACCTCATCCAAAATTGGCGCAATCATCTTGCATGGCCCACACCATTCCGCCCAGTAATCTACTAATACCGGTACCGACGATTGTAGTACCTCAGCCTCAAACGTTGCATCTGTAATATAGTGAACATGCTGGCTCATGGAATCCTCATTCAAATTATATTTTTTAATTAATTGATCATTGGTGCAACGCACCAATGAGTTCTATGATCTGTCAATATATAGACAGCAAATCGAATAAAAGCAGAAATAGAAATGCGTAACTCGTGATTGTTATACTATAGAAAATTCCCACAAATGGGAAGTCTATCGTGTACTACTATTACAAAAAGATAATGGGCCAAAAATTCTTATAAATTTAACTTGCAATCATGCCCCTAACTTACCAATCAAGTTATCACCAGAATAATTTGTGCTTCCCCCAGAGATAAAACAATAAAATCTGTTAAAAATTCAGCCATTTTAATGAGAGGCGAGTAATCATGCAATTCATTCAGTGTAATCATATACGCTCAACATTGACCATACTCATTGGTTTGTTCTTTGCTTGCTGTAGTACGACATTTGCAACCTCCTCATTACGTCCAGAAGTCAAACACTTTATTGGCGAAATGGTTATACAACATGGATTCGATCGATCCGAGCTTGAGGATGTGTTTACTAAAGTACAATTTCAGCCTTCAATCATTGACTTGATTTCCACACCGGCTTCGTCAATATCTTGGGATAAGTATCGCGCTCGATTTATCAACTCACAGCGCATAAAAAGCGGCGTCAATTTTTGGAATAGGCATGC
>CAYNXU010000290.1:0-2402 GCA_964401225.1 uncultured Nitrosomonas sp. | reverse complement strand
TATCTTCATTAGGTGAAAATTCAGAATTTCACAAAGTATAAAAGCAACGAACAAAAAATCTGTGAAGAAAACCACCTTGGAATCGAGTTGAGAAAATATTAGTGCGCCGCGCTCCCAATGAAACATGATTATCGAGAGTAATGACAGTAGCTAATTTAAAAAAAACCTTTTATCCAGCAAACTTCCCTGTATTTTTCCTGCCTGGATTGCTCATAACAGCGACGCTGGCCGAAGCACAGCAACCAAAGCAAGCTGAGCCTGTCATCTTTGATCCTGTTACGGTGACCGCAACACGCACAGAGAAACGGCTAGAACACATTCCCAACGCGATTACCCGCATTGAACGGAATACATTTACCGATCATCAGCCGGGTGCCACACTGGATGAATTTGCGCAAGGAACTCCCGGTGTTTTCTTTCAGAATCAATATAACTTTACGCAAGATTTGCGTATAGCCATTCGTGGGTTTGGTGCACGCTCGCCGTTTGGCGTGCGGGGTATACAGTTGCGCGTGGATGATATTCCGCAAACCCTTCCGGATGGTCAAACGCAATTGGACGCGATCGATCCGGCCTTGATCGAGCGCATGGAGGTTTTACGCGGTCCCTCAGCCTCGTTGTTTGGCAATGCTTCTGGCGGCATGATCAGCATTACTACCCGCTCACCACGAGAAAAATTCGAGTTATCACCTCGTCTCGTTTTTGGCCAATATGGCTATCTGAAGTCTGAATTGTATGCAGGCGGGCGGATGGAAAATTTTGATTACGGGTTGTTTGGTTCGTATCTACAGCAAAATGGCTGGCGACATCATAGCAGTATGGAAAATCTGTTTTCTCAAATAAAATTGAATATTCAGACATCATCCGATTCCGATTGGATGGTGTTATTCAATGAGTTTTATTCGCCCGATTCGAAAGACCCCGGCGCGTTGACACTCGCCGAAGTAAAGGCCAATCCAAAGCAGGCTGCGGCCAATAACCAGCGATACAATGCCAGCGAAGCTATCCGCCAGGAGCAATTCGCGCTACGTTACCGGAAAAGTCCGTCAGCCAATCAAACCCTGACCATTGTCGCGCATGCGCTATACCGGGATTTTCAGAATTTGCTTCCTTTTACCAACGGTGGGCAGGTGGAATTCAACCGCTGGACAGGTGGGCTGACAGCTCAATATGTGAACGATCACACTTTGCTGAAGCGTCCCAATCGCCTGTTGGTTGGGGTCGATTATGCCATCCAGAATGATGATCGGCGGCGCTACAATAACCTTTTTGGCATCCGGGGGGCCTTGAGCTTGGATCAGATCGAGCGTGTGCAAAACGTCGGACCGTTCTTCCGCAACGAATGGCGCATGACGGATAAGTTGGATCTGGTGGCGGGGGGGCGCTGGGATTGGCTGCATTACCGGGTAAAAGATGCCTTCCTTGCAGACAGTGATCAATCAGATTCTCGAACGCTTTCTCAAGCTAGCGGTACGGCAGGCCTCGTTTATCGCTTGCTGGATGACCACCAGATCTTTACCAATATCGCATCGGTATTCGAAGCGCCCACTACTACCGAGTTGATCAATAATCCGGCGGGGATTGGGGGATTCAACAACAATCTGGAAGCTCAAACGTCCTTGAGCAAAGAGATTGGAATACGTGGCAAGCCTGCTGACTTTGAGTATGAAGCTACTTTTTTTCAAATCAACACCGATAACGAAATTACACCCTTTGAACTGGCGGATGCTCCCGGGCGTGCCTTTTTCCGCAATGCGGGGAAATCGCGTAGACTCGGGGTTGAAACCCGTTTAGCGACACCAGTATGGAACGGTCTGCGAGGTGAAATTGCCTACACTTATTCGGATTTCGCGTTTGAGCGCTATATTGTTGATAATGTCGATCTGAAAGGCAACGAATTCCCTGGTTTGCCAAAACATAGATGGGAGGGCAGGGTACGCTACACGCATCCCACGGGAGTGTTCGGACAATTCCATGTCCATCGGGTAGGGGAGTTTTTTGTGAACGATATCAATACGGTCACCAACCCTGCCTATACGCTGGGACAACTGCTGTTAGGGTGGGAAAGAAAGCATCGCTGGATAGAAGGCTCGGTATTTTTCGGCATCAATAATCTGTTCGATGAACGCTACAATGCCAATACGCGTATCAACGCAGCATTCGGCCGTTATTTTGAACCCGGCCCACCCCTCAATGTATTTGGAGGGGTACGAGTCCGTCTTGTTATGTTCTAAGGTTTAACACGATATCTGGGAGGCTGTCCGAGAATAGACTGTTCTACCGAGGTATATCGATACACAACGGGTGTTCTCACCAGAAATAGATTGCTTGAGTGCGCCAGATTGAAGTTTGCTTCTTGAAACAAACCTTTTTATTGAGGAAATAAGGATGCCTACCAAAAT
>CAYNXU010000289.1:0-2405 GCA_964401225.1 uncultured Nitrosomonas sp. | reverse complement strand
TGGGATCGAATTGCGTGGCATCGGGATAGGCAAGCTTGGATACCGTCGCGATACCGACGATACCGGGTTCAGCACAACTGGAATGATAAAAGAACACTTGATCGCCCAATTGCATTTGGTTGCGCATAAAATTACGCGCCTGATAATTCCTCACCCCATCCCACGCGACTGTCTGGCCGGGTCTGGCCGCCAGATCATCGATGCTGACTTCGGTTGGCTCTGATTTCATAAGCCAGTAGCGCATTTATTTTTCCCCTAGTTGAATGGGCAATTTCAATTGGCCGATAAAGTTGAAAATCAGTTGATACTAATTTGTTACATGCAAGCGATGTATGGGGTATCGACTGGAGAAATCCATGGTGGCGTAGCGCCGATTCATGCTTGCCCCCACTTTAGCGATTTCCAAGGCCTTGGATTTTATCTAACCTTACTGTACATTGCAGAACATTTTGGTAAGTATGCAATGATCAGGTTTAATTACCAAAATTAAGCTTGAGTCATCACACGAGGAATTGACTATGAAACAAACTGCTGTCACGATTCTTGACGAACCACCGCCAGAGTCTGTTGAGACTTGCCTGTTGACGGAGAAAGGTTTGGCGGTGGATTGGCTCAATCCCGAAGAGGAAGCGGCATGGAGACACCTATGGCAACCACGCTGAAAATCTATCTTGACACCTGCTGTCTTCAACGACCACTGGATGACCAGACTCAACCTCGAATCCGGGTCGAGACAGAGGCTGTTCTGGCCATTCTTGGGGCAGTGCAATCCGGCATGATCACAATGGTTAATTCCGAAGCGTTGGAATACGAGGTGGGTCGTATCCCCGATGAACAACGTCGTTACGAAGTGCTGGCTTTGTTATCGCTCGCCACTGAGCGGTTGGTGATTTTTGAGGACGTGGAACAAATGGCTGAACGTCTGACAGAGCAAGGCATCCGGCCTATGGATGCCATCCATATAGCACTGGCCTCCATACATCGGGTGGATTGCTTTGTTACCACTGACGATGCGTTGTTACGCGATGCCCGTCAGGCAGAACTTGCCTGTCGGCCCGTATCCATTCTTGAATTGTTACAGGAGCTAAACCCATGAGTGTAAAACTCAAATCCATGCATGAACTGAACAGACGAGCGGAAGCGGCTTTGATCAAGGAAATCGGCGTGGTGGATGCGCTGCGTTTCCTTAGCCAGTTCCGTGTTGGTACCGGTGATTACACCACCGAACGCACTCAGTTATTCGAGGGTATGTCGGTCAAGGATATTATTCAGGAAATAAAGGAACGCCGGGCGTGAATGCTTACCAGCAAAAAACCGTCGTGCTCTGTCCGGGAGCGCTTACAGATGCCTCGACACTGATCGAAACTGTCATCCCGGCGCAAGCGGTGTCGTTCTAGGCATAGAAAAAGCCAAAGGTGAATCTCGGTCAAATGCTGACGGGTCTTGTGGCTAGCATCATCGATGCTGACTTCGGTTGGCTCTGATTTCATAAGCCAGTAGCGCAATGATTTTCTCCCTGATGGATCAGGCCAATAGGTTTGGCCGATAAAGTTTTAAAAACAGTCGATATTTGAGCTTGCCGCATGCCAATGAAGCACTTGGCATCTGCTGGAAAGAACCTGACGAGCAATGCCGGGCGATAATTGTTTTTTTTCTTAATGGTCGGTTAGCTTGGATTATATGAAACTTTGAGGTACATTTCAGTGCAATTCCAGGTTCTTTGGAGGCTGTCCGAGAATAGCGGTCGTAGCGAGGGCGAGAGCTGGTTAGGCAGGATTTTTTTTGATCATTTGAGGCAAATAGCTGTTCTATTTAACGAAAAGGATCGGAAAATCCGGCCAGCCAGGCTTGTCCGCAGTAGATCAGTCTATTCTCGGACAGCCTCCTTGGTAAAAGGAGCCATAACAAAACGACAAACGGCCCTCCTGAAAATCCTCGCCTAAAAATGGGTAGCGCGTATTCCCACGGTTTGTAAGTATCGTTTGCTAATAGCGGTGCGATGGATGTGTGAACCTTGCCGATGAGAAGAGATTGCCTGAGTCAAACGATAACTAGCCGTTAGTGAAAGGAATGAGCCGAATTTAGCAGGCAGAACATTATTTATTCATGAAGCAAGAAAAAATCACCCTCTCCCAACTCGAATGTTTTCTCTTCAAGTCCGCCGACATCCTGCGCGGCAAGATGGACGCCAGCGAGTTCAAGGAATTCATCTTCGGCCTGTTGTTTCTCAAGCGCCTGTCCGATGAGTTCGACCGCAAGCGCGCGGTGCTGCGCAACACCACGTTTGCACACCTGAAAGACCAGCCTGCGCTGCTGGAGGAACTGCTCAACGACAAGACTTCCTACGGCGATACCTTCTTTGTCCCGTCACGCGCCCGCTGGCATGAGAGCTGGATCGACGAGGA
>CAYNXU010000288.1:0-2409 GCA_964401225.1 uncultured Nitrosomonas sp. | reverse complement strand
GTTCGCAGTAGATCAGTCTATTTTCGGACAGCCTCCTAGGCTATTCTCGAACAGCCTCCAGGCCACTATCCATCATGACTGCACGTTTTTATTATCCAGAATCCATGCTACCGGAACAGACCATTGCCTTGCCCACAGACATCAGCCATCATGCCACGCGTGTGTTACGGCTTCAGCAGGGTGACAAAGTCATTTTGTTTAATGGGGAAGGTGGCGAGTTTTCGGGATCAATTCACCATATTGATAAATCGGGCAGCACGGTGATCCTCTCACAATTTCATGAGATTGAGCGTGAATCACCCCTTTCCATCAGTCTGGTACAAGCAGTGTGCGCCAATGACAAAATGGACTGGATCATACAAAAATCGGTGGAATTCGGCGTCAACTGTATCCAACCGGTCACAGCCAACCGCAGCGTGGTAAGACTGACAGAGGAACGTGCAAACAAACGACGGTTACATTGGCAGCAAGTCATCATTGCTGCCTGCGAGCAATGTGGAAGAAACCGCATTCCCAAGCTACTCCCGTTACAAACATTATCGAATTGGTTTAGCCAGCAATATGTGGGCAAGCTAAAGGACACCCAAAATAGCCCCGTTTATCATTTCCTGCTCTCGGCCCATGCGAATAAGCGATTAGCAGAATTTCCACCCCCCGCGACAGATAACCCGCTCATGTTGCTCGTCGGGCCCGAAGGAGGCTTTACCGAGGAAGAAGAAAAAGCAGCCTTCTCGCTCGGCTATGTTCCTATACGCTTGGGTCAACGCACCTTGCGCACGGAAAGTGCAGCCTTCGCGGCTATCGCGGCCATGCAGACGTTATGGGGTGATTATTAATTCGGCCGATACCCTCAGCATTTTGGGATAATCTTTTTTCTTGTAACCGATAGATTTCTGAACCCCATATATTAAATTTCTAAATACCGATATGCGCTCCTGCAAAAAATTAACTGATCATCCCATCCACAATATCCTTGCCAGAACATGACACGCAATACTGATTTCATTACTTGGTTTCGTTCTGTCGCGCCTTATATCAATGCATTCCGTGGCAAAACTTTCGTGATCGCATTCGGCGGCGAAGTCGTGGCCGATGGAAATTTCGTTGAATTGGTGCATGATTTCAATCTACTCGCCAGTCTTGGAATCCAACTGATTCTCGTGCACGGCGCGCGACCGCAAATTGAAACCCGATTGCAGCAACACAACCTGGAAGTCATGTATGTAAATGGAATACGTGTGACTGACATGGCCACGCTCCAGTGCGTCAAAGAATCGGTTGGCAAGGTTCGTGTCGAAATCGAGGCATTGATGTCAATGGGATTACCCAATTCACCCATGGCGAATTCCGCTATTCACGTGGCGAGCGGTAATTTTGTGACCGCCCGCCCCATCGGCGTGCTCGAAGGCATTGATCTGATGTATACCGGGGAAGTACGGAAAATCAACACCTCGGTTATCCGCGCACGGTTGGAGAAAGGGGAAATTGTCTTACTCTCCCCACTCGGTTATTCACCTACCGGTGAAATTTTTAACCTCACCCTGGAAAATGTGGCCACCGAAGTGGCGATTGCGCTTCAAGCGGAAAAACTCATTTTTCTCATGAACCCGCTGGGCATCATGCATGAATCGACACAGCACCAGCATGCTTTATGGCGTGAACTGACCATCGCGGAAGCAAAATCAGTACTGAGTCAATTTACCGCTCCCATCGATTTAGCAGATGATATTCAACTCTATCTTCCTTGTGCGGTGCATGCTTGTGAGCATGGCGTAGCGCGCGTTCATCTGATCAGCCGGCATATCGAAGGTGCGCTGCTACAGGAATTATTTACCCATGAAGGTATCGGCAGCATGATTACGCAGGGCCCGCTGCAAACCATACGCAGCGCTCAAATTGAGGATATAGGCAGTATCCTGCAATTAATCGAGCCGCTGGAAAATGAAGGCGTCCTCGTCCGACGCAATCGCGAACTCTTAGAGATTGAGATTGATCGTTTTACCGTGCTAGAACACGACAATATGATCATCGCTTGCGCGGCACTTTACCCATTTCCTGATGATAATGCGTGCGAATTAGCTTGCCTCGCCGTCCATCCGCACTATCGCAAAACCGGCTGCGCCAGCACCTTACTCAAGCAGATGGAGCAGCAAGCCCGGACACGGAATTATTTCAAGTTATTCGTACTTACGACACGGACAGCCCATTGGTTTATAGAACGGGGGTTCATAGAAACCACACCAGATAAGCTACCCAAAAGCAAACAGAGCCTTTACAATTATCAACGCCGCTCAAAAGTATTCGTGAAACAACTATAATTCATGAGCGGCAAGCTGATTAACGATGGCGTAGAGGCTAGGAGGCTGTCCGAGAATAGACTGATCTACTGCGAACGAGCCTGATTGGCCG
>CAYNXU010000287.1:0-2448 GCA_964401225.1 uncultured Nitrosomonas sp. | reverse complement strand
AGACGGCGAGTTTCAGCTGGTTCCAGACTGCCGACGCTGCAAAGCAGAAAATCCAGAATACTATCAGGGGTGCATAAAGAAAATTTTCCCAGTCCATGGCAAATGCCATGAATACATTCACGAACTGGAAAAGCTGCTCTTCACAAACCTCAAAAAGAAATTACGAGCTGATTTTTTGTCAGCTACAAATCAGTAGCTGCTGAAAAATTCAAGACGATAAGACTACAAATCCCAGTTACCGCGATGCTCCCAGTGAGATATGGCTTTAGATATGTTGCTCTATCTATTGATTCCACTACCTAACCATTCTATAACCCAAATTCCGCGATTAAATTTTTAATTTTACCTGTAGATGCTCCGAAGCATGATCAAGGAAGCGAAAACAGGCAGAAAGCAGTGGATTTGATGGTGAGTATGAGCATGCTATCGCTATTTCCAGTGTTATTGGTACATTTTAGCTTTTTGAGGGCGAGCTTGCCCTTTCCGCAGCGAGGAGGCACCGAGTATATAAAAGGACGGGTCAGCTACGGAGCGAGGGATTGGGCCAATTGGTAGCTTTTAGTGCGGATGTTTTGGAATAACTCGACGGATTCGGTCGCGATCCTGAGTACTAGCGTACGTGCATGACGTACGAGCTTGCCTGGCAGATGAAACAGGCGCCAACGTACTGTTGTCACTCGATGACGCTGCCATCCACTGTCCAGGGCAGAATGCTTGAATAAGACGAACAAATTATGAGCGATTACGCCGATACGGAAAAAAGCGGCATTGGCCTCGAATTGTCCGCAGGGCATACGTTCCATACCAAAGCCGATTTTCAACTCCTTGATGCCGTTCTCGGAGACTTCGCCACGTTGGCGGTACCAGACCAACGTATCTTCTGCGGACTCCTGGCGATTACTAGCAATCACGTGATACTTGGGCTGATCATCAAACAGTTCTGCCTGGCGTTTGTACTTGACTACGATCAGGCGAAACGCCTTGTGCGTCTCATTCATGCTGTGCGTGGTTTCGGCTATGGCGCAGTCGGCATAGTGTACCCAGTCCGATTCGGGGATAGCTTCGATGGTCTTGAGGGTAGATGCGTCGAGCCGACCGCCAATGGCAAAGGTTTTGCTCGTTTCTTCACAGTAGTTGAAGATATCCGCCTGATAACCCGCTGAGTCCAGACGAACATGGGCGATATGATGCCCCTTGGGCAGGTGAGTTTCACAGTCCTTGATGAATTCAAGATTTCTGCTGGCCGGAGCAATGTTGCCCTCGCGAAATTCATCATGAATCACCACGCCTGCCTCAGCTAAGTGACCAATCATCGGCATATACCCTTGCTCTCCCTTGTAGGTAAAACACGCTGCTTTCTTCTCAGCGATGATTTGTGAAGCATCACCGTCCAGGGTATGGGCGGTGATACTGGATTGACGAATCCGCGTGGCAACGATCCGCCGATTGATGCGGGAAAGACCCGCCAGTCCTTTGCCAGCACCCGTGCGGCGCAACCAGTCGCCCACAGCATCTGTGCTCGGCAGCACACCCAGTTTCAGCAAATTGGATAATGCAGAGTCGCTCTTGAGGGTGCGCATATCTTCCAGCGACCGGCCACCACCATTGAGCATGAGCACCAGTGGGGTTACATAGGCCGTCGCTTCATAGCTGTGTCCGCTCCCAGGCTTTGGCATCTCTTGCTGTAACCACCGCTTAAATCCCAGACCATGGACAAATTCGCCAAATAGCACCAATCCAGCGTTTGCTGTCAATGTCTCGTCCGTTGCCTCTATCTTGAACGGAAGCACCATTTGTGCCAAAACTCGCATCGCCCCACCTCCTATTATCACCCCATAGGTGAAAGTTTCGATAGCCCTAATTCTACCGGATCGCTTGTGTGACAGGACATTCCGTTACCTTTCAATCCTTGAATCGCGGATCTTGGGTTATAAGCATCAATTGACGCCAATGTAAAGACAGACTTTATTAATCACTGTGACTTTTCTCACAGAATATTTATTTTGAAAAGATTATGCTGCAGGCAGGGTTCTTGATTTTTCATAAACGTGTTCTTAGAAGCTGTTTAGAAATTCTTGGTTTTAGCGTTAATGTTGCGATTCTATGCTGTTAACATGAATTATGATGTAGCTAATGCTCAATTTTCCGTTTTATGAATTAAGCATATTTATTAAAAATGTATATAGAATCTTTTGTGAAAATCATGAGCTTATGAATGGGGAAAAAATAACTATTCCAAGAATTAGGGAGTATGATAAATGAGCATCCTCAAAATAAACCTACATCCATTTCATGATGAATGGGATTACACGATCCTGTCGTAAGGATCATTTGACAAGTTTATTGTGTTACAACACGTTGAAGGAGAGGAAAATGAAGAATAGAATTTTTTATCTTAGTTATCAGTTATTTTTACTGATTTTAATTCCTATACTGTTGACAGGCTGC